>DAISKN010000246.1:0-9157 GCA_036820975.1 Acidobacteriota bacterium
GAGCCCTCGAAGATGGAGTAAGGCCCGCCGGCGTTCGCGATCGGGGCCTGGTTCTCCTCGACCGAGAGCGAAGTGAACTGCTGGTCGCTCAGTTTCTCGTTCTCGTCCACCTCTCCGTCGCCGTCGAGATCGTTCAGGACGCCGTTGTCTTTCACCCGGACTCCGATATTGAGGACCCCGGGAGTGGGGAAGACAGGAGTGACGACGGCGCCGAAAGCCTCGTTGAAATCGGGAACGCCCGTGCCGTCGAGCTCCCAGCCGTACTCGGAGATGAAGTCCGTCGGATCGATGTCGAACGATCCGCTCGCGTCGAGCTGGCAGGGCACCCCCGCGGTGCAGACGTAAGGCCCGCCGGCGTCGGCGACGGGCGGATGCGGCGGAACCGCGATGGTGATGATCGCGGTGTCGGTATCCGTCTTGCCCTTGTCGTCGGTGACTCGGAGCGTCACCGTCACATCACGGGGCAGGGTGTCCTCGGGATAATCGGTACTGGAGTAGGTGAACTGAGCGGTCGGGACCGTCTCGACGGAGTCGTAGAAGCCGTCCCCGTCGAAGTCCCACTCGTAGAGCGCGATCTGCCGGAAGGGATCCGGGTGGAAGGAGCCGGAGCCGTCGAAGTTCAGCGGAATATCGACGCCCCAAACCCGGTCCGGGCCCGCATCGGCTTCGGGCGCCACTTCGAAGAGCGCCTTGGTGAGAATCAGGACGGACCACGCGGAAACCAGGTTCTGTCCCCACGAGCCCGTTCCCGAAAGCCCGGACGGCTGCGCCCATCCGCCCGTCGCCAGCTGCTTTCCGATCAGGTTGGGAGCGAGACCGCGCTGCGCGTCGCCGTACCAGTCGAACGGGCTCGCGCACTGGGCGCAGAAGATCCCGATCTCTTCCGGGTTCGCCAGGCGCATCGCCTTGGTGAAGGCGAACATCGCGTAGAAGTTCTCACGGACCGCGTCGTTGCCGCTCGTCGTCTCCCACAGCGTCCTCATGTGGGACTCCGCTCGGAGCCACCGCGGATCCTCGCGCAGGACGTCGTCGAGCGCGAGCTGAACCATACCGGATGCCGTGGTCGAGGCCGTGCCCCAGACGCCGGCGGTGCTCGTGTAGCCGAACTGGCCGGTGTTGGGGTTCTGGCTCAGCGCGAGCCACATCAGGTTCTCCGGTTTCACGAACGCGGGGATCCGGACCCCGAAGTTTCTCTCCGCCGGAATCAGCCCGATAGCTCCCCACTGAGCGGCGGAGTTGTCGGGGAATGAGTTCCAGGTGTAGCGCCATCCGCCGCGGCCGCTCGAGGTGTCGTACTGTCCGAAGGCGTAGGAATCCACCATGTCCTGGACGATGTCGAAGAACCGGCGTCCCTTCACGCCTGCCGGTCCGCTGTTCGCGACGAGCAGCGGCGAGCCGGAGGCGATGAGGGCGTCCATCACCATCCCGCCTTGATAGGGATAGTCCCCCTCGTTCACGCGGATTCCCAGGGCGTTTCCATTCGTGTCCGGATTTCCCGCCGGCTGCGCGGTGATCGCTTCCGTGGTGAGGCGGCTCAAGAGGAAGTTCGTCCCGAGGCGCACGGTATCGACGTACGGGTCTTCGCCCGGATCGCCCGTCGGGAAATGGGCGTTCGCTTCGAACGCATTCACCGAGGACGCGGTGGTCGCCGCCTGGGTGACCAGCTCCCACTTGCCCGTGGTGCGGTTCTGCTGCTTGTGCAGGTACCAGAGACCCTCGTCGATGGCGACGTTCACCTCGCTGTTCAGAGACCTCGACTTCACGATGACGTTATAGGTGTCCGATCCCTTCTGGCCGAGGGCGTCGGTGACGGTGAGGGTCGCGACGAAGGGCGTCCCCGCCGGCACGTTCGGATAGATGTGCTTCGCCTCGAGCATGTGCCTGCCGGCGGCGGGGACGGCGATGGGCCCTGACGTCGTCCCGTCGCCGAAGTCCCATTCGTAGGTCGTGGGATTGGCGTCGTGGACCACGCCCTTCAGCGTGATCTGCTTGCCGTTGTACGTCTCGTGGGGAATCGACACGTCGGAGCTCACCCACGGGACGGTCACCACCCGCGGCGGAAGGTTGGCGACCACGCTCACGGAGGCGGTGTCTGTGTCCTGCTGGCCGGCGCCGTCGATGACCGTCAGGGTGGCGGTGAAGAGGCCCTGGGCCGCGTACACGTTCGTCACCTTCGCGCCGAACGCCTGGCGATCGTTGGTCGGGTTCCCGTCCGCATCCGCGTCCACGCTGGCGTCGAAGTCCCAGAAGAAATTCGCGACGCCGTAGTCGTCGGCCGAAGCGGAGCCGTCGAAGAACACCGCGGGACCGTTCACCCCCGCCTGATAGGGCCCTCCCGCCTCGGCTGTCGGAGGGGCTCCCGTGACCACAGTGACCGCGACCGTCGCGGTGTCGCTCTTGAGCGTGTTGTCGATGACGGTGAGCGCCGCGTTGTAGGTGCCTTCGGCGTCGTAGAAGTGCTCGGGGTTGGGGCTCCGGCTGCTGGCGCCGTCCCCGAAGTCCCAGTGGTACTGCTCGATGTTGACGTCGTCGCTGGAGTCGGTGGAGTTGAAAGTCAGCAGCCATCCCTTCTCCACGACGTAGGGACCGCCGGCGTCGGCGATCGGCACCGCCCCGTCCCGGATCTCGATCGACGTCGTTTCGAAACCCGCCTGCAACGCGTTGTCCCGAACCCGGAGCGTCACGCTGGTCGTGCCCGGGGCCACGAAGGACGTGCTCACCACGGGTCCCACGAGCACGAGCGTGGCGCTGACGTCGTCCACGTCGAACGTGCCCGCGTTCACGGTGCCGCCGACCTTCAGCGGCGATTCCGAGGAGTACGACGAGTCGTACAGCAGCGTCCATGAAGGCGAGTCCCACGTCTTGATCTCGTAGCGGGCACCGGCGGACTTCAGCGTGATCCGTATGTCGTAGGGAGTGCCGCGGACATAGCTCCCGAAACTGCCCCGGTTGTTTCCATCCTCGTAGACGTTCAGGGTCCCGCCGTTGAAGTAGATCGCGTAGGGCATCTCGGTGTAGCTGAAGTTGGACGTGCCCACGTCCTTGAGCCCCCACATGCCGTTCTGGGCTCCCGTGGTGTTGACGGGCGTGACCCGGGCCTGGAACACCAGGCCCTCGCGGCCGAAGTTCTCGGAGCTGAAGAGATATCGGTTCCCCCAGTTGTTCGCCCCGACGATGGTCGCCTTGTCGTTCTGCGTGACCCCGGCGGAGCTCGCGAGCCACCGCGTCGAGTCGAGAACGGGCCCGGTGAAGTCGTCGACGAACATCGGCGGGAAGGTCCAGTGGTAGTCGTAGATGGCGACGTCGTCGGTGGAGGCCCGGCCGTCGAGGGTGGCGGTGCAGACGCCGTAACTCGCGCTCTCCTCCCCGAAGACGTAGGGACCGCCGGCCCGCGCCACCGGAGGCGCTCCCGCCTGCACGTTCACGACGAACGTGGTCACCGTTTGCTGCCCGGCGTGGTCGGTTACCGTCAGCGTCACCGTGTAGATTCCGGTCGCCGTGTAGGAATGCGTCACGTTCCGACCCGTGCCCGTCGTCCCATCTCCGAAGTTCCACTGGTAGGACGCGATTCCGTAGTCGTCGGTCGAGCCCGAGGCATCGAACGAAACGTTCCACGAGCCACCCGTCGCGTAGCTCTCGCCCGCGATCGAAGGACCGGCGACGACCGCGACCGGCGGATCGTTGGTCTCGACGTCGACGACGGTGGTCGCGACGTCGGTCTGCCCCGCCCGGTCATAGACGGTGAGGGTCACCGTGTACTGGCCCGGGGCGGTGTAACGATGCCTCGCCGAAACACCCCCCAGGTAGGTGGCCAAGTCGTTGAAAGCGTTGGCGCGGCCCAGGGTCTGGACGACGATGGGCTCGGTGGCGACGACGCTGTGCACGCCCGAGCCCGACGGAAAGTCGGTCGGGAGGAGCTTCCAGAACTGATCGCGGCCGAGCGTTCGCGAGAGCGAGCCGCCGTCGATGGTGACCGACGTGTCGTTGTTCGGGGCGAAGAGGACGACGCCGTCCCGGAGGTTGTGGAGGTAGAGCTCCCGTCCGCCCCGTCCGCCCGTGAACGAGATATCGTCGCCCAGGGACAAAACGTCCGTCCCCCCCTCCGTGTCTCCCGCCCACAGCTCCACGTCGCCGGTGCTCTCGAGGCGCAGTCTTCTCGTGCCGACGCCCGTCTGGAACCAGGACTGTCCCGCGCCGAGGGAACGATTGTGCCGGAGCTCCCCGGTATCGAGGTCGAAGACCGAGATCTGAGCGTCCTCGTAAGCGAAGACGAGAATGGACCCGGTGGTCCCCGCGGTGGTGGCGAACCGGAACTGCCGCCCGACGGCACCGCCTCCGGCGGAGGGCACCGTGGTGTAGCCGTTGCTGGCCGTCGTTTGCATCGCCACCTTGCCGCTCGCGACGGCGCGGTAGATAGCTCCCGCGGACAGGCCCACCGGTTTCCAGTACGTTCCCGCGCGCATCGCGTTCTCGACGACGAGCGCGTTGCTGGTGTTCAGGAAGCGGACGACGGAGTCTTCGAGCGCGAACACGAAGAATCCCGCGGCTGGCCGGTAGTCGAAGATGAACTCGTTGCCGACGGGCGAGGCGTCCATCGAAGGCATGAACGCCGAGTGATCGCTGAAGGAGCTCTCGACCGCGACCACCGGCTTCGTTGCCCGGACCTTGAGGATCTGCCCCTCGGGTGGCGTGTAGTCCCAGAACGCGAACCGGTTCAAAGTCCGCGAGTCGAGGATCGCGCGCGCGGCGAGGTCGACGATCTCGACCAGAGTGGCGTCGGCGGTGGCGACGATCCTCATGCGCCCGTTGGCCACGTCCTGGAGGTACAGGTCGGTGCCGGTCGCGAAGTAGGTGCCGGCGAAGGCGTCCAGGCCGGTGGAGTAGGTCGTTCCGTCGCCGAAGTCGATCGTATATCGCTGGACTCCGAAGTCGTCCGACGAAGCGGTCGCGTCGAGAGCGAACTCCCACTTCGTCTGGAGGGCGTCCGCCTCGGTGAGAACGTAGGGGCCCCCGGCGTCGGCGACGGGAGCAGCGTTGGCGACGACGCTCGTGGTGACGAGGGCGGTGTCGGTCTGTCCCGCGTGGTCGGTCACGGTGAGCGTCACCGGATAGACTCCGGGGGCGTTGAAGACGTGGAGCGGCTCGAGGCTGTCCTCGAGGAGCGTGACTTTCACGTTGTCGTAGAGCACGCTCTGGCCGTTCGAAAGGAGGCCGATTCCGCCCGTGGGATGGCTCGCGTCGTTGGCTTCCGCTTGAAGCGTCTCGACGCCCCCCTCGGGCGTCACGTAGAGCTTCATGTTGTTGCCGACCACCACCAGACGCAGGTGATACCAGATTCCCGGGTTCCATCCCGTGCCGGCATCTCTCAAGACGGCGCCGGTCTGCCAATCGTAGAAACGCCAGTAGTTCCAGGGGTCCTGCGAGTAGAGGAGGAAGGTGTTCGCGGTTCCACTGGCAGGGGCGGCGCGGAAGAGGATCCCCATGTAGCCGCCCGCACCGACCCCTTTGAAATCAACCTCTAGCTGGAAATCGCGATAGGAAGCCCCGAGGTCCTGAAGGTAACGCCACACTCCGGCGGTGTCCGTTTGCCGGACCTGGCCGTCCACCACCGACCAGTTGCCTCCGTTCGGGGTCCAGGTCGGCCCCGTGGTGAAGTCCCCGTCGTCGAAGGAATCTCTCGTCACCCGCTGCAGCGTGGATGTTCCATCGCCCCAGTCGACGGTATAGCTCCGAATCCCCGCGTCGTCGGTCGAGCCGGAGAGATCGTACCGCGCGGTCCAGGAAGCGAGAGAGGCGGAGTTCTCGTCCACCAGCGCCGGTCCCGTCAGCTCCGCGTTCGGCGGATCGCCCGCGGAAACCGTGACCGTGGTGGTGGCGCTCGACGACAGTCCAACGACGTCGTAGACGGTGAGCGTCACCGTATAGATCCCGGGAACGGTATAGAAGTGCCTGGCTAGAACGCCGGAGGCATCGATTCCGATTCCGTCGTTCGCGTCGAAATCCCAGTCCCATCGGACGACCTGAGTTTCCGGATCCGTCGAGGCACTGCCGTCGACGATAACGGGCCACCGCCCCTCGACGGCGGCCGCCTCACCGACGGCGTACGGGCCGCCGGGATTCGCGACCGGCGGCGAGCCGAATACCGTGACGTGCAGACGCACCCGGTCTTCCTTACCCTGATCGTCGGTGACCGTGAGCACCACGTCGTAGCTTCCTTCCGCATCGAAGACGTGGGAGACGCTCTCTCCGCTTCCCGTAGAGCCGTCTCCGAAATCCCACTCGTAGCTCACGATGGTGCCGTCGTCGAAGGAGTCTCCGGCGTCGAAGTTGACGGTTCCGCCCTCGTTCACCTCGTCCACGTCCTGGGTCGCGGAGCTGAACGGCTGGCCAGGAACGCGGCCCGTCGGCGCGGCGATCCCGAGGACGCTTCCCGTCGGGTTCCCGATGACCACCGGGGCGGCGAAGGTCGCGTTTCCGTTCCCCGCGTAGAACGAGACCCGCCGGCTGCTGTAGTCCACCACGGCGAGATCCGTCTTCCCGTCGTTGTTGAAGTCGAACGGGGCGTAAGCGGCGTAGTTGTTCGGATCGAGGGAGGGCGTCGCAACCCCGGCGCCAAAGGTTCCGTTTCCATTCCCTTTGTAGAAGAACGGATTGCCGGTACCGCCCTCGTTGGCGAAGAGATCGACGATCCCGTCGGAGTCGAAGTCGGAGAGCGCGACGCCGTAGGGGTCGGAGCCGGGATCGGCGATCATCGACGTCGTGAACCCTCCCAGGCCGTTCCCGCGGTAGAGATGAATCTGGCCATCGGAGGTGCGCGCCCGGGCGAAATCGATGTTCCCGTCGCCATTCACGTCCGCGGCATCGGTGCCTCGGCCGTTCCCTCCCCCGTCGGGCAGGTTCGAGACCACGAAGCCCGACACGTAGGTCCGCCGGGTCACCTTGAAGTCGTCGAACCAGAACTGAGACCCGGTCGGCGCGTTCGTTCCCGTGAACCACTCGAACTCGCTGATGACCGCCGCTTCCGGCCACTGCTGGCGGACGGCGTGATACACGTCGACCGTCGCCGTATGCCACGCGCCGTCCGCGACCAGGCTCGCCACCGGAACGGACGGGATGGCGCCCGGCGTCGCCCCCGGGCTCCCTCCGAGGAAGATCCGGCCGAAGCTCTGTACGTTGAATACCAGGCCGACGGGAGTTCCCGGCGGAATCCTGTAGGAGAACGTGACGTTCGGCCCCTGCGCCAGCTGCCAGTTCGAGGGACGAACGTCGATCGAGAGGCACGAGCTTCCAGTCGCGAAGACGCGCATCGACCAGCTTCCGCTCGCGGCCGTGGTGTTGTCCCGGGCGAAGCTGGTCGCGCAGGCGGCATTGCCCCAGCCGTCGTTTCCGCTCTCGAAGCTCGAGCTCGCGAAGACCGCTTCTCCGAAGACCAGGTCTCCGGCGTTGGAGAAGAGCCAGGAGTTGGCGCTGTTCCCGTTCACCACGAAGTCCATGTCGCCGTCGTTGGTGAAGTCCGCGGCCGCCATGTCCATCAAGTAGTCCCCCGCGGGCCTCGTGGAATCCCCCACGGTGCCGAGGAAGACGGGCGACTCGAAGTTGGAGCCGTTCTTCTCGTAGTAGTAGAGGTGAACGCTCGGATTCACGGCGTGTCCCGAAACGAAGTCGAAGTCCCCGTCGTGGTCGAAGTCGGCGATCGCCGCCCCGCGGGTGCTGGCTCCCGTATCCTCCACGAACCGGAGGTTTCCAAAGGTTCCGTTGCCGTTGCTTCGCGCCGTATAGATGCGCCCGTTGTCGTCGGTGGCGATGAGATAGACCTCGACGTCGAGGGTCACGGTGAAGGACTGACTCGCCGAGAGCCCGAAGCTGTCGGCGACCTTCACCGTCACCGGATTGCGCCGCGCCGCGGCCGGACCCGGCGTCCAGCTGATGAGGCCCGTCGCCGGGTCGACGACCATTCCCGCGGGGCCCTGCTCGAGCGAGAACGTCAGGACGTCGCCGAATGCGAGCTCGGGGTCGTTCGCCTGGACGTCGTAGGCATAGGGCTGGTTCTCGACGGCGTACGTGACCGGGCTCGAGACGATGGAGGGCCCGTGATTGATGTTCCCCACCGCCACGGTGAAAGAGTCGGTGCTCGTCCGGCCCAGATCGTCGGTGACGGTGAGAAATCCCTGGAATATGCCCTCGCTCGGATAGGGCTTCGTGAGAAGCCGTCCGAACCCGGTGAACCCGTCGCCGAAGTCCCAGTTGTAGTCGACGATGTTGCCGGTCGAGGCCGAAGCGTCGAAGCTCACGCTCTCGCCCGCTCCGATAGCGACGTAGTCGAAGTTGACCACCGCGATCGGCTCGTCGGATGCGGCGAGCTGGATGTTGTCGACGAGCGCCGCGGAGTCGCCGCGCCCGTCCCCGGTGTCGCTCACGCTCAGCTCGAGCGTGAGGAGCTCCCCCGTCCCCGAGAACGCGGAGACGTCCGCCACGAGCCTTCGGAAGCCCGTCTGCAGCTCGTACCCCGTCCAGGGAGCGGGCGAGAACCGCTCGAAGGTCGAAACCTCCGCGAGCACCTGTTCGTCTCCCGTGGCTTCGCGGATGAGCTTCACCACGAACCGGTCGTCGGTGAAGCTCGGGATCAGCTCGTCGGTCAGGAAGTCGTAGTCGAGGCGGAGCTGATTCGTTCCGGAGGGAACGGTGACGCCCTCGATGCGAACGAAGCTGCGGTCCGCGTCGCCCGGGTTCGGCCCGGCGTCGGGCTCGGTCGTCATCAGGAGCGCGTTCGCTCCCTCGGTCGGAAAGAGCGTTCCGAACGAGGAGACTATCGCCGCGTCTCCGCCCACGATCATTCCCGTGAGACCAGATTCGAAGCTTCCGTCGGCGCCGCCGATGCCGGAGGTCGCGGTGCGGGCCCCGCTCGAGAGAAGGAGAAGACCGGAGGCGGAGACCAGCCCCAGCATTGTTCCCCGCTTCACGAGCTCTATGGCCTTCCCGCTCACAGCACGTTCCTGGGGTTTACCCCCACCCGCTCGCGGACCCGCTCCCACTTCTCCATGAAATCACGATGGAGCGCGTCGCCCTCCTGAAGGACCGGAAGAAAATCCCAGCCCTTCATCTTGTTTGTGCGATAGACCTCTCGGACCCGCGCCGTCAACACCCAATCGGGCCCGCC
>DAISKN010000247.1:0-9108 GCA_036820975.1 Acidobacteriota bacterium
ATTTACCTGGAGCGCGGAGGCGGAGAGGGTCACGCGCTGGAGGACTGGCTGAAGGCCGAGCAGGAGCACGCGCAGAGCTAGCCCGAAAACACCGGGTAAGGTTTGATGCACGTTCTTGCCGACGAAGAACCGCCGGTCAGCTCGGAAGAGCTGGCGCTCGAGCGGTGGGAGGACGATGGGGGACGGGTTGGTCCTCATCCGGGCTTCGAGACGGTTCCGCCGACCGACGGGCTGAAAATCCCTACGAAACGGAAATCTCGAGCGGTCCTTCCAACGAAAGGGGTTCGACTTTGACTCAAGGGATTCTGTTCTCGCGAATCGCGGGAGTCGGGCTTTGCTTCAGAACATCCGGAGCTACTACAAGATCGTTCTCGACCAGAGCTTCAACTCGAGCAAGCACAGCTTCGAGGACCAGCCCGACGGAATCCCCTTCACCTACCGCTCCGACGGCACGGTGCTGGACCCCTCCGGGCGGCCCATCCCCGTCGGCGAAGTCATCACCGGAAGGCCGTGGGGAGAGGACGGCGTCGGGACCACACCGACGGGCATCGTGCGCGTGAATGAACGGGGAGGGCCGGTGGACGATGCGGGAAATCCCGTCGACGTGAGACTGAACCCGGAACGCGCCGCGGGCCATGTCACCCGGGGAGGCACGTTCGACATGCTGTACAATCCCATCCTGAGCGACCGCCCGGTGAAACGCGACTGACTCTCGATGACTGTGGATTTCGCGAAGCCACGGACGGTGTAATTGTCGACCCTCGGCTACATCGTCGCCAGCGGAATCCTCATGAGCCTTCTCGCGCTCGTCGGCAGCGCGACGCTCTTGCTTCGTCCGGAGACGCTCGATCGGATCGTGAAACCGCTGGTTGCCTTCGCCGCGGGCTCCCTTCTCGGCGGCGCCTTCTTCCATATGCTTCCAGCGGTTACGGAAGCAGGTCTTCCCACCGCCGAAGCCTCTCTTTGGATGATGACCGGATTCACGCTGTTTCTGGCGCTGGAGCAATTCCTGCACTGGCACCATTGCCACCGCGCTTCGGCGGAGTGCAAGAAGCCGCTAACCTATCTCATTCTGCTCGGGGACGGCCTCCACAACTTCCTCGGCGGCCTCGGTGTTGCAGGAGTGTTCCTGCTCGACGTGCGGCTGGGGGTGGGTGCCTGGCTCGCGGCTGCCGCGCACGAAGTGCCCCAGGAGCTCGGCGACTTCGGCGTCCTGATCCACGGCGGTTGGAGGAAAGGCCAGGCGCTGCTGTTCAATCTTCTCTCCGGCCTGACGTTTCTCCTCGGAAGCCTGGTGGCATACGCCGCTTCCGCCACGATCGACGTCCAGGCACTCGTTCCCTTCGCCGCGGGGAACTTCATCTACATCGGCGCCTCGGACCTGGTTCCCGAAGTGAACAAGCATCACAGCGTCTCCGTCAACCTGGTGAATTTCTCTTCGTTCGCCGGCGGGCTCGCGCTGCTCTGGGCGATTCGGCTCGTGCTGGGTTAGTGTCCGTAAGCGCCAACCCATTCGACGACCCGGGAGTCGCCGCTCGTTACGAGGACTGGTACCTGGGTACCGGCGCGTCCGCGGATCGCCTCGAGAAAGAGCTTCTCTCCAAGGCGCTCGAGACGTTCCCCGAGCGGCAGACCCTCCTCGAGGTGGGATGCGGAACCGGACACTTCACACGATGGTTCATGGACCAGGGTCTGGCGGCGATCGGCATCGACGTTTCCAGGACGATGCTCGCCGAGGCGCGGCACCTGGGAACGAGCGCCTGCGCGCTGGCGGACGCTTCCGCTCTCCCCTTCGCCGATCGAAGCTTCGACCTCGTCGCCCTGGTGGCGACGCTCGAGTTTCTACCGGCGCCCGAGCGGGCGCTCCTGGAGGCGGTCCGCGTCGCGCGCCATGGGCTGGTCCTCGGCACTTTCAACCGTTGGAGCCCTTACGCCCTCGGGCGGCGGCTCCGCCCGGGCCCCGTGTGGCGACGAGCCCGCTTCTACGCTCCCTTCGAGATCCGGCGACTCCTGGCGGAAGCCGCCGGGAGCCGGGCGCGCGGCGTCCTCCGGTGGGCGGGCTCATGGTCCCGGATTTCGTGCAGCGATTTCATCACCACCGCCCTGAAGCTCTCGTCGGATGAATGAGGAGGTTCCCGTGCAAATCCTATCCGCCCAGGTCAGTCTCTATCCCCTGTGTCAGACGTCTCTGTCGGAGCCGATCGATCGTTTCCTGCGAGTTCTCGACTCACGGGGTCTCGAAGTTCGTCCCGGCGCCATGAGCACTCTCGTTCTCGGAAGCACGGAGGCTCTCTTCGACGGTCTCAAGAATGCGTTCCAGGAGGCCGCGGACCGCGGCCAGGTCGTCATGGTGGCAACGTTCTCGAACGCGTGCTCTACAGGAGAGCCCGAGCCGTAGTTGAACTCCGCGGATCGACTCTCTCATAGACTCCGGCCCGCTCGAGCCATGGCTCGAAGTCTCCGGGAAGCGTCGTCTCGTGAGCGCCGACGACTAGGGCTCCGCCGGGAACGAGGCAGTCGGCGAGTTTCGACTGCATCTCTCGTTGGAGCCAGGGATCGAAGTAGGTGAAGACCAGGTTTCGGCAGAGAATCAGATCGAAAAGTCCCTCGGGACGCTCCTTCCGAACGTCCTGGAGCCGGAAATCGACGCCGGCTTTGAAGCTCTCGTCGAGACAGAGCTCCTCCCCCGAGACCGAGAACGCCTCATCCTTCCAGCATGGCGGAAGCTCGCGAAGGCTCGACTCTGAGTAACAGGCGCGCTCCGCCCTCGCGAGAAGCACCGGATCCGAGTCCGTCGCCACTACGGTCAGAGGGAATCCCGGAAACTCCTGCCCGAGCTCCAGGCACCAGATCAAAAGGAGCGTGTAGGGCTCTTCACCCGAGGCGCACCCGGCGCTCCAGCCGCGCAGCCCGGAAGCACCGCGTGCTCGCGCCCGGCGGGCAAGCTCGGGGAGAACCAGGGTCCGAAGAGCATCGAATACCTGCCGGTCACGATAGAAGCGCGAGATGGTGATTCGGCACAACCTGTCGAGGACCCACCACTCGTCCTCGTGGCGCGCGAGGTGAGTGCGGTAGGACTCGATATCGAGGCAACCCACTTCTTCCATCCGGTGCGCGATGCGCCGGCAGACCTGGCGGCGGACTTTACGAAACCCGGTCCAGCGCATCCGCAAGCGCGGAAGAGCCCACTGGAGGAATCGAACGCAGTCTTCATCGAGCACGGCGGATGGTCAGTATCTCCTTCGTGCCGTCGTCGCGGACGATCTCTATGCCGGGAAGAAAGCCGTCTCCTTCCTCGACGGCCCAGATTTCCCTGGGTTGGAACACGAGATGATCCATGTTCTCGAGAAGCACCTCGAGGACTTGGCTCCTCGCGTCGTACGAGATGCCCATGAGGCGGGCCGCCTCGGTCTCGACCTGGTCGCCCAGCAAGGGCGAGAGCAGCTCGATTCTGGCGGTTTCCGGTCGAGCATCCCTCAAGTATCGTTTGGTGAACCGGTCGAAGTAGTTCTTCCACTCCTGACTGGGAATCTGTTTCGTCGCAGCCATTGGATCCATGGAATCCTCCCTTACCTCCGACTTTCAAGGAACGTGCCAGAGTGAGCCGCATCCTCCCTGTGAAACCTCGCGACAGTCAGCCCTATCTGCCGGAAGCGGGCGGGATGCCGTCACCGAGTCCGGCCAGGTGGGGGATTAGACGCGCATCCGGGGCTTTTGACCAAGCCCGAATCCGCTTGGGCCCCCTCGTTCGCGAGCGCCGACAGCTCCCGCCCGTTCCTCGACCAGGTCGCGTATCGCCGGGGTGATCCGGGCCCAACCTTGAAAATTCTGCAGAACAACAAGCCGCTCGAGAATCAAGCCCCTGTCTCAGTGGATTCGCGATCTCGCTCTGAGCTGCTTGATGATCTCACGGCAAAAAGCGGGCAAGTCGGACGGCTGCCGAGACGTAACGAGGTTTCCATCCACCACGACCTCGTCGTCGGCATACGAGCGCCGGCGCCACTGACCGGCTCGCCGAAATAGAAGGGAATCGCGGGGCGATGCGTAGCCTGATCGCCTCGCTGGACGTGCCACGCGCCTATTCCGGCACGAGCGCTCTACAGGAGGACGCCGTACATATGGCGCCGCGCGCATTCGGGCTCACGCCTTATGAAGCCGCGCGTTCCGTAGACATGGTCGAGCTGCTTCAACACCTCGCACACACGCGCGCCTCGGGCGAGGGTTCGTCGAGTGTCCTCGTCGAGTCGCGTGCCGAACCGGGCGAAGGCCTCGAGCTTCTCGAACTGGCTGTAGGACAGCCGCAGGTCGCCTGCGATGGCGCGGTACGGCGTCAACTGCGTCTTGCCACCCACGCGCGATACCGACAGTCCAACCTCCACCGCCGGCAGAACGCCTTTTTTTAAAAGAGCGTGGGCGACAGATAGATCTGGCCGTCAGTGATCGAGATCAGGTTCGTGGGGATGTAGGCTGAAAGGTTCTGGGCCTCGGTCTCGATGATCGGCAGCGCGGTCATCGAGCCGCCGCCCAGCTCCGGCCGTAGATGGGTCGCGTCGGCGCGACGCTCTTCCGCCGACGAAACAAGGAAGCTGATCCGCAGTCTCATCCACGCCCGATACACCTTGCCGGACTAATCTGCCTTGCGCACTGTCAGCACCGGGCACGGGGCATGCCGCACCACACGCTCGGCGACACTGCCTAGCAACACATGATCGAGTCCGGTGCGTCCGTGGGTGCCCATTACGATGAGATCCGCCGCGTGTCCCTTGGCTACCTCGCAGATCTCCATGAACGGCTGTCCGCGAATAGCGAGAGGCAAGACTTCCCCCACCTGCTGCCGGAGCGTTGACGCTACCTCCTTCAACTGCTCCTCGGTCCCGGTCCAGAGCTGAGCCAGCTCCTTTTCTATTCGTCGCTCTGCCTCGACATCGGGGGCCCACATCGCCGATGCAGGAGGGACGACATGGAGGAGCACGATTTCAGACTTGTACGTGGCGGCCAGGAATGCCGCCCACTCGAGCGCCCTCTGCGCATTAGGTGAGACATCCGTGGGTACCAATATCTTTCGCAGTTCCGTCCGGAATCCTTCTTGGGTCAGTCCACTCTTCACCAGAGTGCTGTTTAGTATAGGTCAACTCCCCGGTGCATTAGCGCGATGGCTCCCTCGACGCCTGCCGATGCCAACGGGATCGTTGAACGCGCGGCGCGAGGGGGATACAGTCACACGCCCAACGGATAGGCCGGATGATAGGAAGACGTTTACAGCCTCCCGTCCTTCGCGATGACGATCGTCAGGTCATTGCTCTGGTGGATGGTCACCGAACGCAGGGGAGCCGAACCGACGTGCCTGCGACGATAGCGAGCCTGATTCAAGTGCGTCGGTGCACCGATCACGCCGCGCCCACGCTGATAGTCCCATCGCAACTCCTCGACGGCGTCGGGCCTGAACAGAGATTCGAGCTCGTTCCAACTTTCCCGAGGAGAGGCCCGTGAAGAGGAAACCAGCCAAGACGCGCCCGGGTATCGTGTGCGGTACGGATTTCACCGACAACGCCAGGCAGGCTGGGAACGTGGCCGCGGCGTTGGCCGTCATGCTCGATCGGCGACTACACCTCGTCCACGCGGCTCCGCACCATCGCGATCGCAGACTGTCCCCGCAGACGCGGCGAGCGCTGCTCAAGCCGGTGCGGGCCGACTTGAGGCTTGAAGCCACACGCCTGCGTCGGCGCGGTGCGACGGTGGTGGAGGAACTGTACACGGGGAACGCCGATGAAGTGCTCGTCCGGCGGGCTCGCGAGTGCGGTGCGCACATCGTGGTGGTGTCGTCGCTCGGCACCTCCACCACGAAGCGCCGGCTGCTGGGCAGCGTGGCCGAGCGCACGGCGGAGTCCTCTCCGGCAACGACGCTGGTCGTGCGGTCGGCCGCGCCTTTCGAGACATGGCTGCGCGGCGAGCGGCCGCTGCGGGTTTTTGTGGCCTTTGATTTCACTGTCACTGCCGAAGCGGCCGTGGCATGGGTCCGCGACCTCCGGATGGCTGGCCCTTGCGACGTCACCGTCGGCTACGCGAATTGGCCTCCCGACGAGCTCGAGCGTTTCGGCATCCGCAGCCGTGCCCCTGCATTCGAGAACCCGCCCGTCGTCCAACAAGCGCTCGAGCGGGACCTGCGTGACAAGGTGGCCCTCATTCTCGGCACTGAGGACGCGCAAGTGCGCGTACGGGCGGGTTGGGAACGCGCCGACTCAACGTTGATAGGCATGGCCAAAGCGGCCCAAGCCGACCTCATCGTGACCGGTACGCATCAGGGGCGTGGTCTGTCGAGGTTGTGGAACCTGTCGCGCTCCCGCGACCTTCTTTCCCAAGCTCCGGTGAGCGTCGCGTGCGTGCCGGTCGCCGCAACCGCGCGCCGTGTCCCGAAATTGCCCGTGCTGCGTCGCGTGCTCGTGACGACGGATTTCTCGACGCACGGTAACTGCGCCATCGCCTACGCATGCGCCGTGGCCCAGCGGGGAGGACTCTTGCGGCTGGTGCATGTGGTGCATCCGCGGGGGATCGCGGGCGGAGAGTTCGAGACACAGCTGGGGAGCACTGCGAAGCACGCCCGCTTCGTCCAAGAGGTGGGACGCCGACTGCAGAGCCTGCTGCCCTCCGAAGCCCAGGCTTCGGGCATTACCGTCGAAGCGGGTGTGGTGGAGTGCGAGGACACGGCCAAAGGGATCTGCCAGGAAGCCGAGCGCTACGGGGCGGACGTCATCGTCATGGGCTCGCAGGGTTTGTCGGGGGTGGAGAGGGCCGTCCTCGGCTCCGTTGCGGAAGCGGTCATGACGAACAGCCGGCGTCCCGTCTTCGTGGTGCGCCCGCCAAAAGAATGAGCCGCTTCGAGATCGACTGGCCCTGCGGCGTAGTGAGCACCCTGTCTATGTGGGCAATTCGTTTCGAAACCGTGCACTCTGACCCCAGGGAGGTGGTTCGAGCCGTTGGGCGGGTGAGCTCACCTCTCGCCGCGCGAGAGAGAGTCGGGCGTGTCTCTTCCTCCCGGGGCTCCCTCTCTCCGCCGCCTCCAAATGAGACGGCTTGCGAGCTCGGCGAGACCCCACGAAATGACGACGCTCGCCGCCGCCCACATCCATGCGGCAAGGGGAAGGGGCACCGTGTCAAAGGCGTCTCTCAGCGCGGGCACCCCGACGACGACGTCCTGGGCCGAGAAGCCCAACACCAGAGCGGCAGGCACGACGGCGTTCGGCAGCGGCCGGAGATCGGTGTGACGGGCGGGGTAGTTGAAAAGCACCTTTCCAGCTGCCAAAAAGAGAAAGGCCGCCGTCCGCGTCACCTGCTCTGATCGAGCATAGTGGGCAACAGTCCCAGGATCGCTAGGGCGACCATGGCCTTCACGGCGCCCGAGAGCAGGATGAATCGGATCGAGTTCTGGTCGAGCAGCGGCGATGCCGGGTCGCGCGGAGGCCGCTTCAACACTCCTGGGTTTCGATCGAGGCCGAGGGCCAGCGCCGGCGCACCATTGGTCACGAGGTAGATCCACAGGAGGTGAGCGGCAAAAGGAGATCCCCCGCCGCGTCGCGCCGACCGATGAGAAAATTCGTTCGATCGCGAAGGCTCATAGCGCTCCTCCCTTCTCGTCCGAAGGAAGCGAAAGCGTAGATAGCCAGCTTACTGGGATCTCGTCAAAGGTCACCCTGGCTCGATGCCCCCGGAGCACTTACAATGATTCTTCGCGCGGGAACGCCCAGGGGAAGAATCGAGTTCCTGGAGGAATGAGTGCCCACGGATGAGATCCGTACGTCCAGCGCCGCCGGGAGCTACGTCCGCGCCCTGTTCTGGATCGGCATCTACCTGGCGCTCGTCCTGGCGCCACTCGTCGCGCTTCTCATCGGGCCCACGCCGGCGAGCCTCGGCTTCCACTGGGACCTTTCGATCGCGCTCGGCTTCGCGGCAACGACGATGATGGGCGTGCAGTTTCTGCTGACCGCGCGGTTCAAGAAAGCCACCGCCCCCTACGGCATCGACATCATCTACTACTTTCATCGCTACCTGGCCCTCGTCGCTCTCGCCCTCATCGCCGGACACGTGGTCCTGCTTCTCGCGGCGAACCCAGCGTTCGTCGACGCCCTGAATCCCTTCGGGGCTCCCGCGTACCAGGCCGCGGGGGTCGTCTCCGCCCTTGCCGCCGTCCTTCTGGTCGCCACCTCGCTCTGGCGCAAGCGGATGCGGATCCCGTACGAGGTCTGGAGGATCGGGCACGACCTTCTCGCGCTCGCCGCCGTGGTTCTCGCCATGGTCCATATCGACGGGGCGGACCACTACCTCGCCCTTCCCTGGAAGCGCGCTCTCTGGGTCGGGATCTCCGCCTCCTGGGTGGCCGCTCTTGGCTACGTGCGCCTCGTCAAACCCTTCCTGCTGATGCGGCGGCCGTACCGGGTCGGGGCCGTTTCTCCCGAGCGCGGCGACGCCTGGACCCTGGTTCTCGAGCCCGTGGGCCACGAGGGACTCTCCTTCCGCCCGGGACAGTTCGCCTGGCTCACGCTCGGCCGGCATCCCTTCGGAATGAAGGAGCATCCGTTCTCGATCGCCTCGTCTCCGAGCCGCCCGGAAAAGCTCGAGTTCACCATCAAGGAACTGGGAGACTTCACCCGGACTGTGAAAGACGTTCCGAAGGGAGCGAGGGCCTACGTCGACGGTCCCTACGGGGCCTTCACCATGGACCGCCATCCCGCCCCCGGCTACGTGTTCCTCGCGGGGGGAATCGGGATCGCGCCGATTATGTCGATGCTGCGAGCCCTCGCCGACCGGAGGGACCGGCGTCCGCTCTTCCTCTTCTACGCCTACAGCCGTTGGGACCGCATGACCTTCCGCGAGGAGATCGAGGAGCTGAAGTCGCGGCTCGATCTTCGGGTGGTGTATGTTCTGGGGGAACCGCCTGACGGGTGGGAGGGGGAAACAGGAAGGATCGATCGGGCGCTTCTAGATCGGCACCTGCCCGCGGATCGAGAACAGCGGCGTATCCGGCGCGACGTTGTTCGGGATCGTTTTGAGGAGCCCCTGCGTGTACGGATGCTGGGGGCGCTTGAGTACGGCTTTCACCGGCCCCTGCTCCAC
>DAISKN010000248.1:0-9077 GCA_036820975.1 Acidobacteriota bacterium
CCTCAACGAGATCCTGCGCCGTCATTCTCCGCCGCAGCTCGAGGAGGACCTGGCGCGCGCCCAGACCTGCATTCAGGAGATCACGTCCGCCCTCGAGCGCGACCTCGCCGAAGTGGACCCGACTCTCGTCCCGACGGTCGCCTCCACCCGGGGCAAGCTCTTTCATCATTTGAAGGAGCTGGAGTCCAAGGCCCTCCGCGCGGTGAAGCGAAAGAACGAGACCGTGCGCGGCCAGTTCCTGGCGACGCGGACCGCGCTCTTCCCCGGATTCGAGATGCAGGAGCGGAAGCTCTCCCCCCTGGTGTTTCTCAACAAGTACGGGTGGCACTTCGCCCGCATGATCGAAGAGGCGGCGGACCCGGCGATCAAGGCCCATCTGCTGCTTTATGCCTAAATTCCCGGCCGGAAGTGCCGATAGATCCTGCGATGCCTTCGAAGGGAAACCGGCCGCGGATGCCGGAGTCACCGGCCGAAAGGACTCTGCGGCTTCTGTGGCTGAGAGAAGCCGTGGCCTCCGGCCGCTACTTCGTTCCCGCCGAGGCCGTCGCCCGGAGCCTCCTTCGGCGCCTCGGGCTCGATCTCTCGGGGCTTCAGCACCAGTAGTCGAAGACCTTCTTGTCGTCCTGAACCGGGTCCACCACCTCGCGCACGAACCGCTGGTGATCGGGGTGCGCCTGATAGGCCTGGAGGGAGCTCTCGTCCTCGAACTCCATCACCAGCGCCCAGGGATAGTCGATCTCGGCCTTCTTTCCCAACCCCCGGCCGAGCCGCAGGTCGTGGACTCCGGGAATCGGCGCGAGGAGCTCCCTCGCCCGCTCCAGAAGCGCGGCTCCCGCGGACTCTCCGAGACCCTTCTTCAAGCGGATCAGGACCACGTGGCAAATCATCCGGGAATGGTATCAGACTAGGCGCTCTTCGCCAGGGACGCGCGCGGACGGAGATCGCGGCGAAGCCGAAGTCGCAGCTTGGAGACCGCCTTGGAGTGGATCTGGGACACCCGGGACTCGTTCACTCCCAGGATGCCTCCCACCTCCTTCATCGTCAGCTCCTCGTGATAGTAGAGCGTGAGGACCAGACGCTCTCTCGCGGGGAGGTTCTCGATGGCGCGGGCGAGAAGACTCTCGATCTCGTGGCGCTCCAAGAGCTCGTGCGGATTGGGAGAGCGGGGATCGACCGCGAGCGCCGCGACCCGGTCGAAGCTCTCCGCCCCGAAGGAGGCGACTTCGACGCGCCGAACCTGCTCCCGGGCCGCTTCCAGGGCGGGCAACGACAGCTGCATCTCCGAAGCAAGCTCTTCATCCGTCGCTTTTCGACCGAGCTTCGCTTCCAGGCGGCTTTCGGCGCGCATCAGCTCGCGCCGCTGCCGCCGCAGGGAGCGGGGGACCCAGTCGAGGCTTCTCAAGCTGTCGAGAATAGCGCCGCGGATGCGGAGCTCGGCGTAGGTGCGGAAGCGAACCCCTTTGGCCTGGTCGAATTTCTCCGCGGCATCCAGGAGGCCGAGCACTCCCGCCTGCGTGAGGTCCGACATCTCGACGGAGTGCGGAAGCCGCGCGCCGATGGCTCCGGCGACTCTCGCGACCAGCGGAAGGGTTTCCCGGACGAGGCGTTCTCGATCCACGGCGCGGGAAATTGCAAGAACACTGCCAGAGGGAAACCATTGAGCCGCGGCCGTTTGGCCGGCGAAGTGAGGGGAAACCTCCCCTTCGAGGCCGCCTCGAGGTTTAAAACTTTAAGCCCCGCCGGGGTCGGTTTCCACAACGGGCTCTCTGGCTCTTTTCTCGGCGGCGTCCACGTAGACCGCGTTCGTGAGCTGTCCGAGAAGGTTCGTCGAAGAGCGGAACATGTCGAGCGGCCGCTCGACGCCGAACACCAGGGCCGCCCCCTCGAGAGGAAGACCGAGCGCCGAAAGGAGGATGGCGAGGTTGACGAAGCCCGCCGCGGGAATCGAGGCGACGGCGAGCGCCGCGAGCATCGCCGTCACCACCAGGGTCAGAAGCGCCGAGAGCCCGAGCTCGACGCCGTACACCTGCGCGACGAACAGCACGGTGACCGCCTGGTAGATGGCGCTTCCATCGCGTCCGATGGCCGCGCCGAGCGGCAAGACGAAGCTCGCGACCCGGGGAGAGACTCCCATCTCGGCCGGCATGGTCTTGAGCGAAACCGGGAGCGCCGCCGCGGTGGAGCAGGTCGCGAACGCGACGAGCCAGGGCGGACGGGCGGCTTCGAGGAACGGGCGGAGCCTGCCTCGCGCGACGAGGAAGAGAACCGAGCCATACGTGAGCGCGATGTGAGCCGCGAGCGCCGCGAGCACCACCAGGACGTACGCTCCCAGGATCCAGAGCACCGAGAGCCCGGAGCGGCCGACGACCGCCGCCATGATGCCCAGTACGCCGAGGGGAGCGAGATGGAGGATCCAGCCCGTCACTTTGAACAGGGCCTCGGCGACGCTCGTCGCCACGTCGACCAGCGGTTTTCGTCGCTCGTCGGGAAGCGTGCTCGCGGCGAGGCCGAGGAGAATGGAAAAGAGAAGCACCTGCAGAACGTTGCCTTCGACCGCGGCGCGAAGAGGGTTGTCGGGGACGACGGCGAGGAGGGTGTCGACGAGCGAGGGGCGCGAGGCCTCGGGCGAGAGCGCCGGCACCTCCTGGCCTTCCAGCAGGCGCGCGCGGGCTTCCGAAGAGAGGCCGCTTCCCGGCGCGAACAAGAGGCCGAAGCCGATCCCGATCATGAGAGCCAGGAAGAGACTCGCCAGGAAGAACCCGAAAGCCCGGACCCCCATGCGCCCGAGAGCCGCGCGGCCGGGGAGACCGGCGATGGCCATGACGAGCGTCGAAGCGATGAGCGGCACCACCACCATCCGGATCGCCTTGATGAAGAGCGTCCCGAGAGGCTCGAGCACCGCGGCCCTGGGTCCGAAGAGGACCCCGGCGGCTACCCCCGCGACGAGCCCTATCGCGACCTTGTGGTGGAACTTCAAAGCCCGAGAAACTTATCCCACCGCTCGCCGCCGCGCGTCACAATTCTCGAATTTGCGCTTCGGATCATCAGGGTATTTTCAAAACAGTATCCTGGCACGTATCCCGGCGGTACCGACCTTCCTCGGCACCTGCGCGATGCGGCTTGACCCTCGGGTTGCCTTCTTGTAACTTGAAATGCCCCCCGAAGTTCATTGGAGGAATGCTTGAAATGCGCCGAGTCCACTTGAGGAAATTCCACATCCTCCTCGCCTTGACCATGTCTTTCCCGGGCGCCGCCATGGCGCTACAGGAAGAGGAGCCCGACCTGCGCAAGCAGATCGAGGAGCTCAAGAAGGGCCAGGACGAGATCCGGAAGGAGCTCGCGGACATCAAGAGGCTCCTGCAGGCTTCCGCAGCGCGCGCGGCGGCGCCCGCCGCGCCCGCGGCTCCCGACGTCCGGAACTTGGTCCTGGACGTCGGAAACAACCCCTTTCGGGGTGAGGCGACCGCGAAGCTCACCCTCGTCGAGTTCACCGACTATCAGTGACCGTACTGCTCCAGGCACGTCCGTGAGACGTCCACGCAGATCGAAAAGGAGTTCGTAGAGTCCGGAAAGCTTCGCCTGGTCAAGATGGACCTGCCCCTCGCGATCCACAAAGACGCGTTCCGGGCGGCCGTCGCGACGCACTGCGCCGAAGACCAGGGGAAGTTCTGGGAGATGCACGACCGGCTGTTCGACAACCAGCGCGCCATCGAACCCCTGAAGGGCCACGCGGAAGCGCTCGGTCTCGACGTCGTCGCCTTCGAGTCCTGCATGGCCTCGGAGAAACACGCCCAGGCCGTGCGCAAGGACATGGCGGAAGCGCAGAAGGCAGGCGCGTCCGGGACCCCGAGCTTCGTTCTCGGCCGCAGCGATCCGGCCGATCCGAGCAAGGTGAAAGGGATCGCCTTCATCCGAGGAGCCCAGCAGTTCGCCGCGTTCAAGGCGGAGATCGAGAAAGCCCTCGCCGAAGCCGCGAAATAGGACCTCGACGGGCCGGGGAGATTCGCCGGCGGCGGGAGCTTCCGCCGCCGCGGCCGAACGCCGACGAAAAGCCGGCGACTTGCTTCCTCCGGTCGAAGTTGTTATCACGATAGAAGATGTTCGCCCGAAGAGTGTCGCCGCAGGAGGAAAGGCTCAAAGAGCTCTGCGCCCGACGCATCCTGGTCATCGACGGCGCCATGGGCACGATGATTCAGAGCTACCGGCTCGACGAGGCGGGCTATCGGGGCGCCGAGTTTCGCGACCATCCGAGGACCCTCAAAGGCGCGAACGATCTCCTGTCGCTCACCCAGCCTCGGATCATCGAAGAGATCCACCGGAAGTATCTCGAGGCCGGAGCCGACGTCATCGAGACCAACACCTTCAACGGCACCAGCACCTCCATGGCGGACTACGGGCTCGAGCCCCACGTCTACGAGATCAACCGCCGCGCCGCCGAGATCGCGCGCCGGGCCGCCGATGACTTCACTCGCCGGAACCCGGAGAAACCTCGATTCGTCGCGGGCTCGATGGGGCCCACGACCAAGACGGCTTCGATCTCGCCCGACGTGACCAACCCCGCGTTCCGGGGAGTGACCTTCGACGAGCTCGAGAGCGCGTTCTACGAGCAAGCGAGGGGCCTCCTCGACGGCGGTGTCGATCTCCTCCTCCCCGAGACCTTCATCGACACCCTGAACATCAAGGCGGCTCTTTCCGCGATCCAGAGGCTCTTCCGCGAACGGTCGACGTCGGTCCCGGTCATCGCCTCGGTGACCATCGTCGACGAGAGTGGACGGAACCTTTCGGGCCAGACTCCCGAGGCCTTCTGGATCTCGGTGTCGCACGCTCCCCTCTTCGGCGTCGGCATCAACTGCGCCCTGGGCGCCGGGGCGATGAGGCCGTACGTGGAGGAGCTGGCAACGGTCTCGAACGTCTTCGTGAGCTGCGTTCCCAACGCCGGCCTCCCAAACGCCTTCGGCGGCTACGACGACACTCCGGAGTACATGGCGGAAGTGCTCTCGGGGTTCGCCCGGGACGGTTTTCTCAATTTCGCCGGCGGCTGCTGCGGCACCACTCCCGAGCACGTCCGCGCCATCGCCGAGGCGGTCGCGCCCCTCGCGCCCCATCGCCCGTCGAGCCCCCCGCGGTTCACCCGGCTTTCGGGTCTGGAGCCTCTCACCATCCGGCCCGACTCGAACTTCATCCTGGTGGGCGAGCGGACCAACGTGACCGGCTCGAAGAAGTTCGCGAGGCTGGTGAAGGACGGAGCCCACGAGCAGGCGCTCGAAGTCGCGCGGCAGCAGGTGGAAGGGGGCGCGAACATCCTCGACGTGAACATGGACGAAGGCCTTCTCGACTCGGAGCGGGCGATGACCACGTTCTTGAACCTGGTGGCTACCGAGCCCGACATCGCGCGCCTGCCCATCATGGTGGACTCCTCCAAGTTCTCGGTGATCGAGGCCGGACTGAAATGCCTCCAGGGGAAAGGGGTGGTCAACTCCATCAGTCTCAAGGAAGGCGAAGAGGTCTTCAAGGAGCAGGCCCGGAAGGTCCGCTCCTACGGCGCCGCCGTCATCGTGATGGCATTCGACGAGACCGGGCAGGCGACTACGGTCGAGCACAAGGTCTCGATCGCGGAGCGGGCCTTCCGCATCCTGACGGAGGAGGTCGGATTCGCTCCCGAGGACGTCATCTTCGATCCCAACGTGCTCACGGTTGCTACGGGGATCGAGGAGCACAACGGCTACGCGCGCTCGTTCATCGAAGCGACGCGGCTCATCAAGCAGAAGTGTCCCGGAGCCAAGGTCTCGGGCGGCATCAGCAACCTCTCGTTCGCGTTCCGCGGCAACGACCACGTCCGTGAGGCGATGAACTCCTGCTTCCTCTACCACGCGATCGAGGCCGGGCTCGACATGGGAATCGTCAACGCCGGCCAGCTCGCGGTCTACGACGACATCGACCCCGCTCTACGGCGGCTGATCGAGGACGTGCTCTTCGACCGCTCCCCGGAGGCCACGGAGAAGCTCATCGCCCACGCCCAGGAGCACGCCGGACCGGGAAAGAAACAGGAGAAGGACGAGGGGTGGCGCGACGCTCCCGTCGAGGAGCGGCTGAAGCACGCGCTCGTCCATGGAATCGTGGAGCACGTGGTAGCGGACAGCGAGGAGGCGCGGGCGAAGTACGGCCGTCCGCTCTCGGTCATCGAGGGCCCGCTCATGGACGGCATGAACGTCGTGGGGGATCTCTTCGGCGCCGGGAAGATGTTCCTCCCGCAGGTGGTGAAGAGCGCCCGGGTGATGAAAAAGGCGGTCGCCTATCTCGAGCCCTTCATGGACGAGGAGAAGCGCCTGAGCGGCGACCGCGGGGAGAAAGCGACGATCGTCCTGGCCACGGTCAAAGGCGACGTCCACGACATCGGCAAGAACATCGTCGGGGTGGTCCTCGCCTGCAACGGATACCGCATCGTCGACCTCGGGGTGATGGTGCCGGCGGAGAAGATACTCGACACGGCGAGGAAGGAGCGCGCGAACCTCATCGGCCTCTCCGGTCTCATCACTCCGTCTCTCGACGAGATGGTGCACGTGGCGACGGAGATGGAACGGCTTAAGTTCGAGCTCCCGCTCCTCATCGGAGGGGCCACGACGTCGAGAAAGCACACCGCGGTCAGGATCGCGCCCGCTTACGGCAACCCGACCATCCACGTACCCGACGCCTCGCGCGCGGTGACGGTGGTGGGTGATCTGGTGAACGAGTCCCAGAGACCCTCGCTGGTGGAGAGGAACCGCGCCGAACAGGAGGCGACCCGCCGCGATTTCGAGGAAAGCGCGCGAAAGCTCGTGCCCTATCCCGACGCGAAGGCGAAGGCCTGGGTCGATCCCGCCGGCGGCTCCGCCGTCGCCGTCCCCGAGTTCCTCGGGATCCGCGTCATCGACCCGGTCCCCCTCGACGAGATCGTCCCCTACATCGACTGGACGCCCTTCTTTCACGCCTGGGAGCTTCGCGGCGTCTACCCCGACATCCTCGAGCGGCCGGGGGTGGGCGAAGCCGCGCGCGAGCTCTTCGACAACGCCCGCGAGCTCCTCGACGAGATCGTGGCGGGCAGGAAGCTCCAGGCCCGGGCGGCATACGGCTTCTTCCCCGCGGGCCGGAGCGGCGACGACATCATTATTTATGAGGACGCGGCCCGCTCGAGGGAGCGCGCCCGCTTCCACACGCTGCGGCAGCAGCAGGAGAAGCGGGATTCCCTCCCCTACCTCGCCCTCGCGGACTTCGTCGCGCCGTCCGACTACCTCGGGGTCTTCGTGGTGAGCGCGGGCTTCGGCTGCGACGCCCTCGCGAAGAGCTACGAAGAGGACCGGGACGAC
Organism: Acidobacteriota bacterium; assembly: GCA_036820975.1. Taxonomy (GTDB): domain Bacteria; phylum Acidobacteriota; class Vicinamibacteria; order Marinacidobacterales; family SMYC01; genus DAISKN01. The sequence continues at coordinate 7,344 of DAISKN010000248.1, forward strand.
TATCAGTCCATCATGGTGAAAGCTCTCGCCGACCGGCTCGCGGAAGCTCTGGCGGAGAAGATCCACGAGCGGGCCCGCCGCGATTGCGGGTTCGGTAGAGACGAGAACCTCTCGAAGGACGACCTGCTCCGCGAGCGCTATCGCGGGATCCGCCCGGCGCCCGGGTATCCGGCGATGCCGGATCACACGGAGAAGTCGACACTCTTCGAGCTCCTCGAAGCGACGTCGAACCTCGGAGTGGAGCTCACGGAGAGCTTCGCCATGCTTCCCGCGGCTTCCGTCTCCGGGCTCTTCTTCAATCACCCGGAGGCGCAGTACTTCAGCGTCGGAAAGATCGGGCGAGACCAGGTCGAGGACTACGCGCGGCGGAAGGGCCTTGCCGTGGAAGTCGTCGAAAAGTGGCTGCGCCCTAACCTCGGGTACTGACTCCAGGAAGAGCGAAAAGGCGCCAAGGGCAAGGGCGCGAGGGCAGTCTCAGACTTTCTCGAACCCCTCGACGGCGAGCACGACCTCCTCCATCACGACGTCGCCACCCTTTCCGTCCGGGGTCTTCAGCTCCCAGGACGCCGGCCAGCAGTTGAAGAGGTTGTATCTGGCGGCCTCGGCGCCGCTGCGGTCGAGAATCACGAGCGACAGGTTCTTGCGAAAGCCCGGGGCACCCTCCCGGACCTGGCCGATCCATGCCTCGAAGAAGGACTGGTTCACGTAGCCCCGCTCCAGAGTGACGTTGGCGAAAGTCGTCCGCCCTGGCAGCTTTCTCGGAATCGCGTTCGGGTCAGAACCCTCACGGAACTCCAGGACTTCGATTCTAACCTCGAGGCCCGACACTTTCGACCACGATCCCAGAGAGACTCCGTCGAGCTCGATTCGAAAGCCCGGCTTGCGCGCGAAATCGGGCCGCGCCGGCGCCATGAGCGCGAGCGCCGCGAGAGGGATGATACCCAGTGTCCAGATTCGACGAGAAATACTCATGACACATTCCTCCTGTTTCAAGGTCGGTTGACGATGGAAGCGCCTGCGAGCTGCGCGATCGCGGCGAGGGTGGTCTGGGCTGCGTTGAGGCCCAGCCGGAAATCGTCGTCGGTGAAGGTGGAATAGAGGTCCGTCGGCTGGTGCCAATGCGGATCCCAGCCCGCTCCTATCTGAGCGCCGCGCTCGTTCTCCCGAAGGCTGATCGACGGGACGATGTTCATGAACGGCGTCGAGTCCGTGTTCGTCATGTGCGGAGCGACGGTCGCGGGATAGTCGGTCGCGTAGGCGTCGTTCGCCGCCTTGAAGAGGAACGCGAGGTCGCGAGCCTCGTCGGCGAGCTCGGCCGTCGACTGGAACTCGACGTTCACGTCGGCCTCGGGCCGCTGCTCGGGGCTCACCGTGCCGTCGGCGCGCGGCATGCCGTGGTCGAACATCATCATGTCGTGCTGAATCATCCCGAGCCAGCGCGGCTCCGGATAGCGTCCCGACCCGGCGGGGTTTTCACGGCCCTGCTGGTCGCGCCGCTGCTCCACGTAGGCGCGACTGCCGTTCAAGCCGGTTTCCTCGTTGTTCCAGAGGACGAACCGGATCGAGCGCTCGGTCTGCACGTCGGGGCTGTTCAGCACGCGCGCCAGCTCCATCACGAGCGCCGTGCCCGAGCCGTTGTCGTTGGCGGCTTCGCCCCACCCGTGGCCGTCCATGTGTGCGCCGACGATGTACATCTCGTCGGGGCGCGTGGTGCCGACCTTGGTGCAGTACACC
>DAISKN010000249.1:0-9042 GCA_036820975.1 Acidobacteriota bacterium
GCGAGCCCGAGCCCCGTCACCGACGGCGAGCGGGTGTACGCCTGGTTCGGGACCGGTCAGCTCGTCGCCCTCGACATGGAGGGGAAGCTCGTCTGGCAGAAGCACGTCGCCAGGGACTACTCTCCCTTCGAGATTCCCTGGGGACACTCGAGCTCGCCCACGGTCTACGAAGACACTCTGCTCCTCCTCTGCGATCACGAGCCCGCGTCGTACCTGCTCGCTCTCGACAAGCGGACGGGTGAGGAAAAGTGGAAGACCGACCGCGGAAAGGGGCTCCGCTCCTACAGCACGCCGACTGTGGTCCCGGGGCCCGCGGGAGACGAGCTCGTGGTGAACTCGAGCGAGAAGCTCGAGGGCTACGACCCGAAGACGGGAAAGCCCCTCTGGTTCCTGGTCGAGCCGAACCAGTTCCCGATCCCCGTGCCGTCATTCGCCGACGGCATCATCTATACCAGCCGCGGCTACCGGAGCGGCCCCTACATGGCCATCCGTCCCGGCGCCCGGGGAGACCTGAAGGGCTCCGAGCACCTTCTCTGGCACGTTCCCACGGGAGCTCCTTACGTCTCCTCCGTCGTCCACTACCAGGGCGTGGTCTACATGGCGAGCGACGCCGGCGTGGTGCAGGCCGTCGACGCGAAGACGGGAGAGCGACTCTTCCAGGGCCGGACGGGCGGGGTCTTCTCGGCGGCGCCGGTCGCCGGAGACGGAAAGATCTACTTCGTCAGTGAGACCGGGGAAACGATCGTTCTCGCGGCGAAGCGGGAGTTCGAGATTCTCTCCCGGAACGAGATGAACGCGCGGTTCCTCGCGTCTCCCGCCATCTCCGGAGGCCAGATCTTCCTGCGGACCGACGATCGTCTGATCGCGATCGGGAAGTCGTCGGAGCCGACGGCGGCGGAAGCGGGCGAAGAGCGCTGAGCGAGCTTCGAAATTTCTTGACAACGGGAATGCCGTAGCTATGCTTCGGCATCCGATGGGTTCTCCCGATTCGTCTGGAGTGCGAGCCATCGGGAGTCTTCTTCCGGAGAGCCGGGCGGCGGAGAGCCGCGGCTCTTTCAAGACCCGCGCCGGCCTTCTCACCCTCGTCGGGCTCCTCTTCGCCTCCACCTGCGGCGGCCCCTACGGGATGGAGGATTTCATCGCCCGCGTGGGGCCGGGGCTCTTCATCACCCTTCTGTTCGTGACGCCCTGGCTCTGGGGGCTTCCGGCGGCGTTCGCCTCGGCCGAGCTCTCCTCGAGACAGTCGGTCGAGGGCGGCTACTACCGCTGGGCGCGAACCCACCTCGGGGAGTTCTGGGGCTTCCAGTCGGGCCTCTGCAGCGTGCTCTCTTCCTTCCTCGACAACGCGCTCTACCCCGTGATCTTCGCCCGCGCGCTCGCTTTCGTCATTCCCGAGATGGGCGCGTTCGAGCAATGGGCCGCCGCCTCGATGTTCATCCTCGCTCTCACCTGGGTGAACTACCGGGGAATCGTCGTGACTGGAGCGACGGCGGTGGTGCTCAATCTGTTCCTGCTCGCGCCGGTGGTCTGGATCGTGATCGCGGGTTTCAGCTCCGCCCGGTTCTCCCCCATCGAGCCGTTTCACGTGGGTGGGACCAACTTCATGGCCGACCTCGGAGCCGCGCTCGCGCTCGCGCTCTGGCTCTATTCGGGCTACGGAGAAGTGAGCACCGTGGCGGAAGAGGTCGATCGGCCGCAGAGGAACATTCCTCTGGGTCTTCTCATCGTCACCCCGGTCGTGATCCTCACCTACAGTCTTCCGGTGATCGCTGGCCTCGTCTCCGTGGGCGGATGGGAGAACTGGAGCTCCGGCCAGTTCGTCGCCGTCGGCATGGAGCTCGGCGGGCCGGCGCTCGGGCGGTGGGCTTTCCTCGGAAGCGTCGCAAGCCAGGCGGTCATCTTTCTCACCTACCTCCTCTGGATGTCGCGCATCGCCTGGTCGATGGCGGAGGATCGAAACCTCCCGTCGTGGTTCAGCCGCCTTCACCCGAAGTACGGGACTCCCTATCGAGTGCTCTGGGTCTACGCCATCGTCTACTGCGCCATGGCGGCTCTTCCCTTCGAGCACCTCCTCGTGGCGGACATCTGGGTCAGCGGCTGCTACACGATGATCATGCACGCCACGCTCATCCGGGCGCGCTCGCAAGCGTCGCTCAACGACGGCGGGTTTCGAGTTCCCGGAGGACGCGTCGGACTCTGGCTCAACGCCATCGTGCCGGGCATCACCTGGGTCGTCTTCCTGGTGCTCACCTTTGGCGAGCACGCTCGCTTCGGCATTCCGCTCCTGCTCCTCGGGCCCGTCGTCTTCTTCGTGATGCAGTCGGTCCGGAAGGCCGGGCCCGCGACCGCAACTCCGTAACTCCGCATCGGAGGTTCCCATGAAAACTGTCGCACTCGGCCTTCTGCTGACGGCGTTCTTCGGCGCGAAGGCGGACGCCGCCGATCTGGAGAAGGTCGTCGCCGAATACGTCGGGCTCTACAAGCGGGAGTCGCTGCCGGAATGGAAGAAGCTCTTCCTGCCCCACTTCACCGTGGCCTCGACGCGCGAGGACGGAACCGTGGGCGAGCGCACGCTCGAGGAGTTCTACGAGGCCCAGAGGCGCTACTTCGAGAGCGGCCGCGACATCAAAGAAGTGCTGGAGAACGTGCAGATCGAGAGGAAGGGCAAGCTCGCGAGCGTGTGGGCGGACTTCGTCCTCACCGACAACGGCGAGACGAGAAGGGGCAAGCTCGTTCTGCTATTGATCGAAGGCCCCGAGGGCTTCAAGATCCACTCGCTGATGTTCTCGTACTACGGGTGAAGTCTTCGGGGAAGGCCAGGACCCACCAGGTCGCCGGCACCAGGACGAGTAGCAGCGGAACCTCCAGCAGGAGGAATCCCTCGTAGGCATCTTCGGGGAACAGGCTGTAGGCGAAGTGATAGGTCGGATCGGCGCGAACGCGGAGCACGGCGACCAGGAAGTACGACGCAGCCAGGATCGAGAGAATCCTCTTCCGCGTTCGTCCCTTCGTCAGCAGGTGGAACTGATAGCCGCGCGCCGCAAGGAGGACGAGCGCCATGACGAAAGGAAACCACCACTGGTGGACGCTTGCGCTCAACGGCCATTCTAGCCAGTCGTCGATGAAGCGCGCCCCCGCGCCCGCCAGGTAGCTGGAGAGGAAGAGCGGTAGGAAGCAGAGACCGGCACACCCGAGAATCGGCGCCGACGCCCAGTACAGGGGGCCGTGGCCCGCCGGGAGAGCGGGCTGCGGGCGGAGCGTGGTCCCGACCCCGGTGGAGCGTTCCGCGACCGCGCGGCCGAATTCGAGGAGGAACGGCTTCTGATAGAGACCGCTCAGCTCGAGACCGGCGAGAGCGAGGAAGTATAAACCCCCGACGGAAAGAATCCCGTCCTCGATGCTCCAGCTCGCTGCCTCGGAAGGGAGCTGGAACCACGTCGCGAGGAATACGAGGAGGACATAGTTGCAGAGCCACCTCAGACCCAGTTCCGGAAACTTGCGGATTCCCGCCTCGAGGTTCACTAAGAATCCGAGATAGGTGATTGCCGCGAGGGAAGCGAAGAGGAAGACCCCTTGCCAGCCCGCCACGGAATGCGCGAGCGCGAAGTACATGAGGAACAGAAGGCCCAGCATCAGCACGCGGAGTCCCTGATACTGCGGAAGCCGAGGACGCCGGAGCGCCACCAGCATGACGAAGGGAAAGGAGTGCACCGCAAGGAACTCCACCCTGACGACGGCGACGAGCCAGCGGGCGTCCATGCCCAGCAGGGGCCTGCCGGCTCCGTGGAACCAGCCGTACGCCGCCGACGTGAAGAGGAAGCCCGCCGTCGCCACCCAGATGGGAAGGAACTCAAAAGCTCGAAGCAACCGGGACTTCACACGAACCCCTTCGTCGGCTTTCAGCAAACGGGTTTTGAGAGACGGTAGGTCTATTGTAAACCCGTGCGGGTCCGTCCGTCTCAGGCGGGAAGGCCAGGCATCTCGAAGCCCAGCTTGTCGAGGTCGGAAATCAGCTTCTTGCCGTCCGCCTCCGGAAGCTCCACCAGCGGCGGGCGAAGTCGATTCCATTCCGGATCGGAGGCGTAGTGAGAGACGATCTTCTTGAGCGCGGGGACGAGCGGGAACTGCTGCACCGCGAGGCGAACGTCGTTCAACGACGCCTGGATGGCCTCGGCGTCCTCGCTCCGCCAGCTCCGGAAAAGACGATCGATGCCCGCGGGGTTGACGTTCGCCGTCGCGGAGATGCATCCCGCGCCCCCGGCCCGCATGTTCGCGAGGAGAAGCGTCTCGTTTCCCGCGAACATCCCGAAACCGGGGAACGCGCGCATCACCGATTCGAGGTGGGCGCGATCGCCGGAGCTGTCCTTCATCCCGACGACGATCCCGGGATAGGCCTCCTTGAGCCGGCCCACGAGGTCGATGCTGATGGGTACCGCGGACATCTGCGGGAAGTGGTACAGGTAGATGCGGAGGCGATCGTCTCCCACCCGATCGATGACCTGGGCGAAGCTGCGGTAGAGCCCCTCGTCGCTCACACCTTTGTAATAGAAAGGAGGGAGCATGAGGACGCCGCCGACGCCGTTCGCAACCGCGTGCGAGGTGAGACGCACGGTGTCGGGAAAGGCGCAGCACCCGGTACCGGGCATCATCCGCTTCGGGTCGAGGCCGGCCTCGAGGAGAAAGTCGAGGAGCTCGATGCGCTCCTCCACGGAGAGGGAGTTCGCCTCGCTGTTGGTGCCGAACACCGCGAGGCCGCAGTTGCGCGCGAGAAGCCAGCGGCAGTGGCCGATGAGCCGTTTGCCGTCGGGTGACAGGTCCTGTTGGAAGGGCGTCACCACGGGAGCGAGGACGCCTTCGAGGAGAGGGGCGGGACTCATGCGGTCTCCTTCGTGGAACGAAGTCTATTTTTCCTCATGTCGACTTCCCTTGGCGAAACGATCCAACGACGTCAGGACGTCTGAAGCCTCCAGATTCCCCTTGATCCCCGCCTCCAGGAAAAGATCCATTACCTCGGGCTGACTTCTGCCCAGCAGATGGGAGGCCTTCCGCAGCGTAATCTTTCCTGCCTTGTAGAGATTCCCGACGTAGACCTCGAATCCCATTTGGATGAGCTTCCTCATCGCCGTGGACTCTTCGATTCGTTCCTCCCGTTCCACGAGGCCGATGGCCTCCGCCATCTCTTTGGGTATCCGGATCGATTTCGTCTTCATTCCCGCTCCGAGCCTGCGAGGAACAGCTTCACGGTACTGTACTCCTCGTCACTGATCATAGGAGAAAGAATCTCCAGTTTTCGCAATGCCTCCCGAACCGTCAATCGTCCCTCTCTGACGAGCACGGCAATCAACACCGCCGGGTCCGCTTGTTTCCCGGAGTGAGTCTCGGCCTCTCGCCAGAAAACGCCAGTATAATCAACGGCGACATCAGAGGTGATCCGCGTGGAAAGCTCCTTCCGGATCGGTGAATGGCTCGTCGAGCCGCTCCAGAATCGTCTCGTCCGCGGCGAAACGCGGGTCAAGCTCGATCCCAAGGTCATGCAGGTCCTCCTGTATCTCGCGGAGCGGCCGAACGAGGTCGCGCTCAAGGAGAAGATCATCGAGACCGTCTGGGAGGGGACGTTCGTCACGGATGAAGTCCTGACCAACGCCATCTTCGAGCTGCGGAAGGCGCTCGGGGACGATGCGAAGGAGCCGAAGTTCATTCAGACCGTTCCTCGGAAGGGGTACCGGCTCATCACGTCGGTGGAAGCGCCTGACGGTGCGCCACATAAATTCACGAGAGCATGGGTCGCCGTCGTTTCGTTCGGGATCGTCGCGGCGTCAGGCTTCTACTTCACACGAATCGAGACCCCTGATCTCGACATTCGAACCGTCCCTCTCACAGGATTCCCCGGCGCCGAGGAGTGGCCGGCACTCTCCCCCAATGGGGATCGAATCGCTTTCGTCTGGGACCGCGGCAATCCCGGGCCGCGCAAGAGTCTTCACGTGCAGATGATCGGAGTCGGCGATCCCCTGCGGCTTACCGACAGCGTCCTGCACGAGTTCAGCCCGGTCTGGTCGCCCGACGGGAGGGAGATTGCGTTTCTTCGACAAGTGGAGCTCCGCGCGTCCCAAGAGAGCGAAGTCCTCATTATTCCTGCACTCGGAGGACCCGTGCGACGGCTGGCTACCATCAGAGCGGTAGACGTACCTGGTGGCGGCCAGAATCCGGGAATGGCCTGGTCTCCGGACGGCCGATTCCTTGCGGTCGTCGATCAGGAATCACGGGAGGAGCCTCACGCCATCTTTCTTCTTTCCCGCGAGAGCGGCGAGAAGCGACGATTGACGTCCCCCTCGAACGTGGTTGGAGATACGCAGCCCGCCTTTTCTCCCGACGGAAAGGCGCTGGCATTCGCCCGGATGCCGGGAGTTACCCAGAACGAGATCTACCTGCAGGATGTCGACGGAGGAGAAGCCAGCCTGCTCGCCACGGATGAAGGCTGGATCACCGATCTCGATTGGACGGCCGATGGAACCGAGGTGGTATTCGTGTCGGCGAGCGAAAGCGCGGCCGGTACCAGCCTCTGGAGAGTCGCGACGAGCGGCGGGCTTCCCGAACGACTTCCCTTCGGGGAGATGGCACACACGCTTTCGATCTCCCGAGCGGGCGACCGGTTGGTTCATGACCGCCGCTCGTGGTTCAACACGGACATCTGGCGCATCGACGGCCCGGCCGCTTGCGAGCGAGGAGAGCCGACCCGGCTCATCGCCTCCTCTCGCTTCGATTGGGGTCAGGAGTACTCTCCCGACGGATCGACGATCGCTTTCGCCTCGGAGCGGTCGGGGAGCAACAACATCTGGGTGTGTGAGAGCGACGGGACAGGTTGCCGCCAGCACCGACATGGAACGCGCCATTCATCCGCGATGGTCGGCCGACGGGAAGAGACTCTTGCTCCGTGGAGAGAAAGGCTCCGAAGCACATATCTACGTAATGGATGTGGATACTGGATTCACACGCGCTGTTCCGGGCACGGATTCGAGGGATGGCATCGCGAACTGGTCCCATGATGGGGGTTGGATCTACTTCACTTCGGATCGCACGGGCGAGCCACAGATATGGAAAATGCCCGTGGAGGGTGGAAGACCGACTCAGATCACCCGTAACGGAGGTGTCAACCCCCGAGAGTCCTCGGACGGACTGTTTCTTTACTATGCTGACCGAAGGGGACGGTGTTCCATCCGACGCGTTTCCGTGAACGGAGGAGAGGAGCTACCAGTCCTGAGGGGGCATGAAACGATGGCTCAGCTATGGGCTTTATGGAGCGGACACATCGTTTACGCTACTACCGATCCAGGGGATACTCGAGTGCATATCGATATCCTCGACCTTGAGACCGGGGACGTGGAGCGAGCCCCGTCGTCGTGGGAGGATCTGGCCATCGGTATGACCGTGTCCTCCGACGGTCGGTGGATTCTCGTTTCCGAATCGGAACCGGCCGCGAGCGACATCATGCTGGTCGAGGGATTTCGCTGACTCCCGAACAAATTCACTTGGAGACCGATGTCGTCCCCATCCCCGCCGGAAGCGGAAGCGGGTTCGCCATCAGGTCCCGTCCGAGCTGAATCGTTCTCTTCACCTCGAGGCTCTCCGGGTCCACGACCGCGATAGCGTCCCCGATCCCGGTCACGAAGAGCTTCGTTCCGTCCCCCGAGACGATGAGAACGGTCGCCGCCCGGCCCTGGAGGAAGCCTTTCTTCATCGCCGTGATGCGATGGCTCACCATGTCGATCTTCACCAGGTCCTTGAGCCCGGCGTAGCCGGTCTTTCCGTCGGGAGAGAGCGCGAAGACGTTGGCGTCGATCTTGGGGCCGATCTCGAAGCTCGAGGCCTCCTTCTTTCCGAGGTCGATGCGCACGACTCCCGTCATCTCTTTCTTCAGGAACGGATCCTTGGTCGTGACCAGACCGTAGTAGACCCCTGGCTCGGGGGAGTAGAGCTCCGCGGGGCGGAGCGGGCCGTAGCCCGCCTCGAACGGCGTCGCGAGCGGGATCCTGGACACCACCTCGTGGGTCGAGGCCGAGATCTCGAAGACGTCGCGTCCGAACGCGAAGAACGTCTTGCCGTCGCTCGCGAACGGAAACGGGCTGGTGAAGTCGGTCCTGACCTCCTTCGGCAGATGGAAGCTCTCTTTCTGTGCATGGGCTTTCAGATCGTAGACGACATACTCCGCATCCTCCGCATCGAAGCGATCGATGTCCATGCCGACGGCCACGACCCGAAGGATGAGCGCGCTCCCATCCGGGTAGGGAGACACTCCCAGAATGCGAACGCGGCGCGACGGTGTTGAAAGACGAAGCTCGTCGACCACCTGACGGGAAACCGGGTCCACCACCTCGACCGCCTCCATGCGATCGGTGATGTAGTAGAGCCGCTTGAAGTCCGGGGTGTGCGGCGTCCGGCCGTACCCCGTGACCGCACCATACCGAAGCTGGATCTGGCCCACGACCTTCTCGGTTCCTTCGTCGAGGAGGCGAAGCTCGTTGGGCCAGACGCCCATGATGAGCGTCCGGTTCTCGGCGGTGAGAACGGAAGTTGCGGAAAGAAAGAGCGCGAGCGCGGCCGCGAAGAGACACCGGGTTCGAACCATGGTGCGACGATGTTCTTACACCGCTCGGGGTCAGGTCAATCGCTTACGCCTACCAGCCGCCGCCGCTGCCCCCTCCGGAGCTTCCGCCGCCACCACCCCCGCCGCCTCCGCCGCTGCTTCCTCCGCTTCCGCTCTCCGAGGGCGCCGCGACGCCCGAGGCGACGGTTCCGACCGCGGCCGCCCATGAGCCCGTCGCCCCCGCGCCGCCGAAGGTGCCGCCACCGCCCGTCCAGGGGCGGCTCGCGCTTCCGCCACCGCCTCCGGATGAGGACGAGCCGTAGTCGCTCGACGTCGAGGTCGATGAGCTCGTAGAGCCCGGCGGTCCGTACGCCCGGAACCAGCGATCCACGTCCGGCCCGAGCTCGAACGCCAGGAGGTAGGGAAACCATCGGTCCTCGAGGTGGGGGTTGGGCTTCGAG
>DAISKN010000250.1:0-9035 GCA_036820975.1 Acidobacteriota bacterium
GACATTCTATCGCGCTAGGCGAGGTCCGAGGGGAAGCTCAAGACCTCCCGAATGGACCCCGCTCCCGCGGCGATCATGACCAGACGGTCGAACCCGAGCGCGACCCCCGCGCACCGAGGAAGGCCTCGTTCGAGGGCGGCGATCATCTTCTCGTCGATCGGTACGGCGGCGCGGCCCAGGGTCCTCCGGGATTCGAGATCGGCGAGAAATCTCTGGCGCTGCTCGAACGGGTCGCCGAGCTCGTGGTAGCCGTTCGCGAGCTCCAGCCCCAGGACGAAGAGCTCGAACCTCTCGGCGACGTCCGGCCCACGCCCCTCCCCTCTCCGCACCCGGGCCAGCGCCTTGAGCTCGAGAGGAAAGTCGTAGAGAAAATGGGGCCGGTCGATCCCGAGATGGGGCTCGACGGCCTCCGCCATCAGGAGATGGAGCCAGTCCTCCCGGGAAAATCCGGCCGACGAGAAGACCGGGAGCCCCAGCGCTTCGGCCCTCGATCGGAGCTCGTCGGCGCCGGCGGCGTGAGGGTCGGCTCCCGCCCACCGTTCGAACGCCTGGCCGTACGATTCCCGCACCGAGGGAGCGCTTCCGAGGACTTCCTGGAGGAACTGGTCCACCTCGTCCATCAGGCCGTGGTGATCGAGGCCCGTTCGGTACCACTCGAGGAGCGTGAACTCGGGGTTGTGGCGAGCCCCGATCTCGCCGTCGCGGAAGACTCTGGCGATCTGGTAGATGGATCCCGAGCCCGCGGCGAGCAGGCGCTTCATGAAGAGCTCGGGTGAGGTCTGAAGAAAGCGCGCGCTTCCGCCGACCGAAGTGCGAAGGCTCTCGATATGGGGATCGGTCGCGGTCGATTTCCCCAGGACCGGGGTCTCGACTTCGAGAACCCCTCGCGCGGCGAAGAACTCGCGCGCGCGGGTGAGGAGGCGCGCCCTGAGCCGGAGCGCCGCCAGGGCAGCGGTCGGCTCCCAGTTCGCGGCCCCGGTCACCCGATCACTTCACGCGGCCCACGTACTCTCCCGTCCGGGTGTCGAGCTTGAGCTTCTCGCCCACCTCGATGAAGAGCGGAACCCGCACCACCGCGCCGGTTTCCAGCTTGGCCGTCTTCCCGCCGGTTCCCGCGGTATCGCCGCGGATGCCGGGCTCGGTCTCGATGACCTCGAGCTCGACGAACATCGGTGGGGTCACCTGAAGGACGATGTTGTCGTGGAGCGTGACAATGCACTCGGCGTTCTCCTTCAGCCAGAGAGCGGCGTCGCCCACGGACTCCGCGGACGCCTGATGCTGCTCGTAGGATTTCGGATCCATGAAGTGCCAGTACTCCCCGTCTTTATAGAGGTACTGCATCGCCGTTTCCACGATGTCGGCGCCTTCGATCGTCTCTCCCGACTTGAAAGTCCTCTCGAGCACCCGGTTGGTCTTCAGGTTGCGGAACTTCACCCGCGCGAACGCCTGGCCTTTGCCGGGCTTCACGAACTCCGCATCGGTGATCACGCAGGGGTCGTTGTCCAGAGTAACCTTGAGCCCCGAGCGAAACTGGTTCGTGCTGTACGTCGTTGACATGGGATAATTATAGACGCCATGTCCAACGATGCGAAGGCGCAGTCGAAGAGCGACCTGCTCCAGGGAACCCTCGACATGCTCATTCTCAAGACCCTGTCCCTCGAGCCGCTCCACGGCTGGGGAATCGCCCAGCGCATCCAGCAGATCTCGAAAGACGTTCTTCAGGTGAACCAGGGCTCGCTCTACCCGGCGCTTCACCGGCTCGAGATCGCGGGATGGATCGATGCCGAGTGGGGCGCCTCCGAGAACAACCGGCGGGCGAAGTTCTACAAGCTCACGTCCACGGGCAGGCGCCATCTCAAGGACGAGACGGAGAACTGGAACCGGCTCTCCGACGCCGTGGCGCGGATCCTCGCCACCAGCTGAAGTCCATGAGAAGCCTCTTCCGGCGGCTCGGCGCCCTGCTCGCGCGGAGGCGCTTCGAGCGCGACCTCGACGAGGAGCTCCGCTTCCATCTCGAAATGGAGATCGAAAGGAACGTCGAGCGGGGGATGGACCCCGTCGAGGCGCGTTACGCCGCCGAGCGCTCTTTCGGCGGGACCGTGAGGGTCAAAGAGGACGTCCGCGCGCTGCGGGGTCTGGACCTCGTCGATTCGCTCACGGAGGACGCCAAGTCCGCGATCCGCGTTCTGCTCCGCTCTCCGGGTTTCACCCTGGTCGTGGTCGCGACCCTCGCCCTCGGCGTCGGGGTGAACACCGCGATCTTCAGCGTGGTCAAAGAGGTACTCCTCCATCCCCTTCCCTACGCGGACCCGTCCCGGCTGGTCCTGATCGATCGGAGAGCCTCTTTGACCGGCGACGACCTTTCCCCTCTTTCCCCATTGGCGCTCTCCGTCCCGGAGCTCGACGCCTACAGGGCGTCGAGCCGATCTCTCGAGTCCGTGGTCGAGTACCACTCGATGCCATTCACGCTCCTGGGCGACGGCGTGCCGGAGAGAGTGGACACCGGAGTCGTCTCCGCGGGCTTTTTCGACGCCCTCCGGGTGCGGCCGATTCTGGGCCGAACGTTCCTTGCCGGAGAGGACGCGATCGGCGCGGAGCCCGTATTGGTGCTCGGCTACGAATACTGGCAGCGCCGCTACCGGGGCGACCCGGCCGTGGTCGGGCGGATTCTCGAGATGAACGATCGCGCCCATCGCGTCGTGGGAGTTCTCCCTCCGCTGCCACGATTTCCCGAGTCCAACGACGTCTTCATGCCGATCTCCTCCTGCCCTTTCCGCTCGGCGCCGGGGATGTCGGCGAACGGCTCCGCCCGGATGGTGGGTGCTCTCGCGCGCCTCCGACCGGGAGCCACCGCCGAGACCGCTTCGCACGAGCTCGCCGCCATCGCCGCGCGACTTCGGCTCGAGCGACCTGAGTCCTACCGCGATATCGAAACGCAACTTGTCGCGGCGGTGCCCCTCACCGAGGCAATCAACCGGCGGGCCCGTCCGGCCCTCCTGCTCCTTCTCGCGACGGCGCTCTTCGTTCTCCTCATCGCCTGCTCGAACATCGCGAACCTCCACCTCGCCGAGCTCTCCGGCCGGAGCCGCGAGCTCGCGCTTCGAGCGGCCATCGGCGCCGGGCGTCTCCGATTGGCGCGGCAGCTCCTCACCGAGTCTCTCCTGCTGGGCCTCGGCGGCGCTCTCCTGGGCAGCGTACTCGCCTGGGCCTTCTCCGGCGTCCTGGTGGCGCTCGCCGAGCGGCTCACTCCGAGGGATCTCGCCGCCGGCCTCGATGGCGGCTCCCTCGCTTTCGGGTTCGGCCTCGCGATCGCCGCCGGGCTCGGCGCGGGAGCGTTCCCGGTGATGCTCACCGCGCGCCGTCCTCTCGCGCCGACGGCTCTCCGCCTTCGCTCCAGTCTCGTCGTCGCCCAGCTCGCGGTCTCGCTCGTTCTTCTGGCCGGAGCCGGCCTGACTCTGCGGAGCCTCTACCGGCTGGAACGGGTCGAGACCGGATTCGAGACCGCGCGGGTGCTCACGATGCACCTCGATCTCGACTGGCACCGGTACCGGCGCTCGGACGCGATCCGCGACTTCCACGCGAAGCTTCTCGCGGACCTCGAAGCCATGGCAGGCGTCTCGATCGCCGCCCTCGGCCGCACCGTGCCGCTCGGCGGTCGTGAGAGCCCCGACCCCGAACGGATCCTCACCGAGGACGGACAGAGGTCGTTCCTCGACGCTCACGCGGTGAGTCCCGGCTACTTCGGCGCCATCGGCGTTCCGCTCGCCTCCGGCCGCGCGTTCACGGACGAGGACGACGCTCGCTCGGCCCCGGTCGCCATCGTGAGCCAATCCGCGGCGGCGAAGATGGGCGCGGGCAGGTCGATCTCCTGGGCGGGGAAACGACATTCGATCGTCGGCATCGTGGGCGACGTCCGCCAGTACGGGCTCGAGATCGAAGCCGAGCCCTCCGTTTATTTCCCGCTCGCGCAGGTTCCGCTTCGGGTGACGGACCTCGTGGTGCGCACCGCGGCCGATCCCCGCGCCCTGACGGAAGCGATCGAAAACTCGGTCCACGCGATCGACCCATCGCAAGCCGTCGCCTACGTGAGCACTCTCGAGGAAGCCCGACGGGAATCGGTCGCCGCCCCCCGGATTCTCGCGACGCTGCTCTCCGCGTTCGCCGCCCTCGCCCTCGCCATTACCGCGGTCGGCCTCGGCGGCTCGCTCGCGCTCGTCGTCCGCCGACGCGCCCGGGAGATCGGAATCCGCCTCGCTCTCGGGGCGGACCCCAGGGACGTTTCCCGCATGGTCTTCCGGCAGGGACTCGGCTTGCTCCTCGCCGGCCTCGCCATCGGGCTTCCGCCGGCCCTCGCGCTCGCGGGACTCCTGTCCGGACAGCTCTTCGGGATCGACCCCCACGACCCGCCTACCTTCGCGATGGTCGTGCTCCTCCTGACGATCGTCTCGGGAGCCGCCTCGCTCGTCCCCGCGCGGCAGGCTGTCGCCATCGACCCCGTGGCGACGATCCGGATGGAGGGGGACTGCTAGGTAGAGTCCGGTCGGACGCCGACCGAGCGCGACGCGGCGACATGGACGGCGGCAGGCTCGGAGACGCGACCCGGCCGCCTACTGGTCCATCACCGGCGGCCCGGTGGCCGTGAAGCCGGTCACGGAGTCGGATCCGGCGCGGCCGGAGCGACTCGGTCCGGACCGAGTTCGGCGCGACCGCTACACGCTCAACCATGCCACCTTCAACGGCGGTGCGGCGTCGAAAGACGGGAAGTCCTCCTCCGGAAGGACCCATTCGACGTTTCGAATCGTCCTTCCGCACTTGCGCGCGGTGCGCTCCAGGACTCGGAGCCAGGAATCGCGCGCCACCTCGGGAGCGTGGTTCGTCGCGAGCACCGTTCCCCCCTCTGCGGTCGCGAGCAGCGCCGGCTTGAAGAGAGTCGCGTAGTCCCGGACGACGTCCACCGCGCCGAAGAGCCCCTTCGACCACCTCGGGGGGTCGAGGATAACGAGATCGAAGGAGCGCGGCTCGAACCGGGCGAACTTTCTCTCCCTCCGGCCCAATCCGCGGCCACGGGTCGTCGATACCGGAAGCGACGCGAGCTGGCGCGAGACGGCAATGGCGTCTTCGGCGATGAAACGCGTCGCGGGGGCAGGGAGCGAGTTCAACGCGAGGTTCCTCGCTCCGATCTCGAGCGCGGTCTCGGAGAAGTCGACGTTCCAGACCTCGCGGGCCCCGCCCGCCGAAGCCACGACCCCCGAAGCACAGGTATGGGCGAACAGGTTCAGGACCGACCTGTCGCGTGCGTTCGCGAGCACCCGGCGTCGGCCCGCTCGGAAATCCAGGAAGAGGAGCGGGTCGAGCCCTCGGTGGCGCGGCCTCACGTCGTAGCGGAGGCCGAGCTCCAAACCGACCGGAGCCTCGGGAACCTCGGGGTCGTGAAAGCGCGAGAAAGGGGCCCCTAGCTCTTTCCCCCGATGGTTCCACACGGGATGGAGCTTCGCTCCGAGTGTCCGTTCTATCTCGGCGTGCGCCCGGTCGACCTCGCCGTCCTCCAGAGGCTCGCGCCACGTCTGCAACAGCAGAATCGAACCGTACCGATCGATCGCGAGCCCGGGAGTCCCCTCGGCGATCCCATGAAAGAGGCGGTAGCAGTCCGTTCCCTCCGCGGCCGACCGGTCGAGAAACTGCCTCCGTCGCTCGAGAGCGCGCGAGAGAACGCCGAGGTCAATCTGCAAGGGCCGCCAGGCCGGAGTGCCGGAGAAGCGCCGCGGTCGTAGGCTCCCGCCCGCGGAACTTCCTGAAGACCTCCATCGGGGACTCGCTTCCGCCGAGGGCGAGAACCGTCTCGCGGAAACGCCGGCCCGTCTCGGCGACCGCCTCGCTACGTTCGAGACCCGCCTCCTCGAAGGCGGCGAAGGCGTCCGCCGAGAGCACCTCCGCCCACTTGTAGGAGTAGTAGCCCGCGGCGTAGCCCCCCTGGAAGATGTGAGAAAAACCGCAGAGGAACCGATCCTCGGGAATCGGCGGAATCACCGTGGTGCGCGCGGCGACCTTGCGCTGAACGTCGAAGGGAGTCTCGGCGCCTCCGGGGACGAAGCGGTGATGGAGCTCGAGGTCGAGAAAGCCGAAATTGAGCTGCCTCAGTGTCGCGAGCCCCGCCTGGAACGTGCGCGAAGCGCGGATCTTCTCGAAGAGCTCGCCGGGAAGGGGCGCTTTCGTCTCCACGTGCTCCGAGAGTCCGACGAGCGTCTCGCGGTGATAACACCAGTTCTCCATGAACTGGCTCGGAAGCTCGACCGCGTCCCACTCCACGTTCCGGATGCCGGACGCGAGCCCGAGGTCGACCCGAGTGAGCATGTGCTGGAGCGTGTGGCCGAACTCGTGGAACAGCGTCTCGATCTCGCGGAACGTCATGAGCGACGGATGGCCGTCGACGGGCGGCGACCCGTTGCAGATGAGGTACGCCACCGGCAGCCGCGCGTTTTTCCCCTGAGGGGCGAAGATCCGGCTTCTCCCCACCACCTCGTTCATCCACGCCCCGCCCTTTTTCTCGGCGGGCCGGGAGTAGGGGTCCAGATAGAACGCCGCGATCTCGTCCCCGTCGAGGTTCCGGACCTTGAAGAACCGGACGTCCGGATGCCAGACGGGCGCCTCGCCGTCGGCCGGGGTTACCCCCACCGCGAACAGCCGCTTCGCGAGAGAGAAGAGCCCCTCGAGCACCCGGGGCAAGGGGAAGTACTTCCGGATCTGCTCCTCGCTGTAGTCGTAGCGCGCCTCGCGCAGACGCTCGCTCCAGTACGGGACGTCCCACTGGCGAATCTCCGCCGCTTCCGCGGCCGCGCCGCAATCCCTCATGAACGCCCGCAGTTCCTCGAGATCGCGTACCGCGGCGCCGTGGGACGCGGAGAGAAGCTCATCCAGAAGCCTCTCCGCGCTCGAGACGGCTCCCGCCATCTTTCGGGAAAGCGAAAGGTCGGCATAGGTCTCGAACCCCAGGAGCTTCGCCTCCTCCAGCCGGAGGCGCAGGATGGCATCGATCAGCGGCTGATTGTCGAGGTCTCCCTCGCTCGCGCGGCGGAGGTGCGCGCGATACAGGGTCTCGCGCAGATCGCGGCGGTTCGCGTGCTTCATGAAACCCAGGTAGCTCGGTCCGTCGAGCGTCACCCGCCAGGGGCCCGCCGCCGGGGTCGCCGTCTCGCTCCCCGCGGCGCGCGCGGCCTGCGCCCCCATTTCGAGAAAGCTCGCGGGAAGGCCCTCGACCTCCTCGCTCGCCTTCAGGTCCAGGGCGAAGGCCTTGGTCGCGTCGAGGAGCTGGTTTCCGAAACGAGTCGCCAGCTCCGCGAGCTCGAGACGAATCTGCTGGAACCTTTCCCGGGCAGCGCCCTCGAGAGCGACCCCCGAGAGCTCCGCCTCCTGGATCAACTTCTCGACGACCCTTCGCTGCGCCGGGTCCAGGTCTCTTCCCGCAGATCCGTCGCGGAGGGCAACGAGACCGCGATAGATCGGCTGGCTCTGCCCGATCCGGGTGAGGAGCTTCACCACCTCGGGCTCGACTTCGTCGTAGGCGGCCCGGAGCGGCGGACTGTTCTTGACGCTCATCAGGTGGTCGACGATTCCGAACCCGAAGCCGAGCCGGTCCTGCATCCGCTCGATGGGATCCACGAGCGTTTCCCAACCGGGATTCACGTCGCGCTCGAGAGCCTCGAGCATACCTTCGACCTCTTTCACCAGCCCGCGGATCCCCGGAACGACGTGCTCGGGGCGGATCTCGTCGAATGCCGGAAGCGTCGTCGCCGGCCTCAGGAGCGGATTCGATTCGTTGGTCGTCATCGAGCTCATAATACCAAGGCCGCTCAAGCGTCCAGAGAAAGCAGCACGGGGGCGTGGTCCGAAGGCATTTTCCAGCCACGGACGGTCTCGAGCACCCGGGCGCCCGCCAGGCGGTCCACGAGGGCCGGAGTCACCCAGGCGTGGTCCAGCCTTCTCCCCTTGTTCACCTGCTTCCAGTCGGGAGCGCGGTAGCTCCACCAGGTGAAGACCTTTCGCGGTGCCGGAAGAAAGTGCCGGAGCGCATCCACCCAATCGTGGGACGAGGCCAGGCAGCCCATCGCCTCCACCTCCACCTCCGTGTGAGTGACGACCCGCTTCAGCCGCTCGTGCGACCAGACGTCGTCCGGAAGCGGGGCGACGTTCATGTCGCCCACGAGCACCAGTCGGTTTTCGTCGCGCCTCTTGCCTCGGAACCAGCGGGTGAGCGCTCGATAGAAGCGAAGCTTGTGCGCGAACTTGGGGTTCCGCTCCGGATCCGGGAGCGCCCCCCCCGCCGGAGCGTAGACGTTATGGAGCTCGATCCCGCCTGGGAGCGTTACCTGCAGGTGGCGGCAGTCCCTCCGCCGGCACCAGCTGCGGACGAGGACGTCGTTCAGCGGAAGCCGGGAAAGGACGGCGACCCCGTTGTAGCTCTTCTGCCCCGCGAGGGCGTGATGCGGAAAGCCGAGCCTCCGGAAACCGTCGAAGGGAAACTCGCCGTCCTGGACCTTGGTCTCCTGAAGACAGAGGACGTCCGGCCGGTGGGCCTCGACGATCCGGCCGAGGGCCCGCATCCGGAGGCGCACGGAGTTGACGTTCCAGCTCAGGATCTTCATGAGGCAAAAGGAGTTTAGCTCAGGAACGCGGAGTTGACGCGGCACGAGGCACAGCCTAAGATTGAGTGTTTTTCCCAGCCGAGAAGGAGTGGCATTTTGACCAAGACAGCGACCGCAGCAGCGACCTTCATGAACACGGGGTTGCCCCTGTTCTCCGACTTTCGCTACAAAGTGAAGGACCTCTCCCCCGAGTCGGTTACCCTCGGGCGAAAAGAGATCCAGCTCGCCGAGCACGAGATGCCCGGCCTCATGGCGTTTCGCCAGAAATATCGCAAAACCCAGCCCCTGAAGGGGGCACGGATCGTGGGCTCGCTCCACATGACCATCCAGACCGCGGTCCTCATCGAGACCTTGCGAGAGCTCGGAGCCGAGGTTCGCTGGGTGAGCTGCAACATC
>DAISKN010000251.1:0-9027 GCA_036820975.1 Acidobacteriota bacterium
GCCGTCTTCGAAGACCTGGAAGTCGCCCCGGCTGAGGCCGGAGATGGGCTGTCCCTCCCCATCGATCACCACCACGTCCACGAGAACGGCATTGACGCCGGCTCGGAACGTCGGGACTTCCTGCGCCGGAGCGGCCGAAACGGAGGCGGCGAGCAGGCCTCCCGCGAGCGATGCGAGCTTCATAAGTAATGAACCTCCAGGCACCGTGCCCGGCCCAGGCGGCTTCAGGACGGGAAGGCTTCGAGGGCATTATAGAGTAATGTAGGCGACGGCGCGGACGGCTGGCCGCGGCCCGGAGGGACGATTCAGGTGAGTGGATACGGTGTTTCCAACGCGTACGGCGATCTGAAGCGGGTCCTGGTGCATCGGCCCGGCCCCGAGCTCGCCATGGTGACCGACAAAACCCTGGCGGAGTTCAACTTCAGCCGGCCCGTCGACCGCGAACGGTTCCTCTCCGACTACGACACCATGCTCGGCATGTTCCAGGCGCACGGTGTCGAGACCCTGCTCCTGGGCGAGGTCCTGAAGGACGACGACGACGCCGTCTCCTACATGTCCCGGCGGCCGAACATGACCTATACCCGCGACCTCGCGGTCGTCTTCTCCCGAGGAGCGGTTCTCATGTCGCCCCACCTGAAGGGCCGGTGGGGGGACCAGGAAATGATGGCGCGGGCGTTCGAGAGACTCGGCATTCCCGTTCTCGGCGCCGTCGAGCCTCCGGGCTACCTCGAGGGCGGGGGCGTCACCCTCCTCGGGGACGATACCGCGGTCGCGTCCATCTGCGACCGCGCCAACGAGACGGGCACCCGCATGCTGCGGGACCTCGTTCTGGGAAAGGACGTGAAGTTCTTCCTCGAGGTCCCGCTGCCCTTCGGCCACATCCACATCGACGGCATCTTCATGGTGCTCGATCGGGAGCTCGCCCTGATTTATCCCGATTCTCTCCGGGTATTTCCCTGCCGACTCTACGAGGACGGCAAGCCCGGCGTCCGGCACGTGATGTTCGAGGAGTTCCTCAAGAAGAAGGGCATCCGTACGATCCCCATCTCCAATTCGGAGAGAAAGGCGGGTCACCTGAACCTGGTGGTGACGAAGCGTTCGGAGATCGCCGTGGGTTTCGCCTCCGCGACCCGGATCGCCTCCGAGCTCGCCCGCAACGGCTGGCACCTGGCCACTTTTCCCGCGGAGGAGCTCTTCCTGGGAAACGGGGGAGCGCACTGCATGACCTGCCCGGTCGAAGTGGGATGAAAGCTATTACTCTCTTTCTCGGAGGTGCGTGATGAACCGTCGCCGATTCCTCGAAGCCGGGACCGCGGGCGCGGTCGGGCTCGCCTTCGCCCGCGACGCGAAGCCCGCGGCCGAGGAGAAGACCCTCGCCTCGTCCTTCGACCCCTGGGTCGAGGTCCATGGCGGAAACCTGGCGCACAACGTCGCCGAGATACGGAAGCGCGCGGGGAACCGGCCGATCCTCGCGGTCATCAAGAACAACGGCTACGGCGCCGGGGTCGCGAACGTGGCGCGTCTCCTCGAGCCCTCGGACGCCATCGAAGGCTTCGCGGTGGTGAAGCTCCAGGAGGCCGCGGCTCTCCGCGATGCCGGGATCCGCAAGCCCGTCCTCCTCATGGGTCCTTTCGACGACGAGAACCTCGAAGAGGCGGCCGCGCGCGACATCACTCCCATGGTCTACAGGCCGACGGGCGACCTCTTCGATCGCCTTGCGGCCAAGCGGCGGAAGCCCCTCGGGATCCACATCTGCGTCGACACGGGGATCGGACGGGTCGGTGTCCCTCACCGCGAAGCGGCGGAGCTCGTTCGAGACTTCGCCCGGCGGAAGTCCGTCCGCATCGAAGGCGTGATGATGACCTTCGCCGAAGACCCCGAGTTCGACCAGGAGCAGAAGAAGCGCTTCGCCGCCCTCACCGACGGGCTCGCCTCGGAAGGCGTGGCGCTCGGGAAGCGCCACGCGATCTCGAGCTTCGGCCTCTTTCAGCATCCCGACTTCTTTCTCGACATGGTGCGTCCCGGGATGGCGATCTTCGGCGTCTACTCCGAGCAGGAGTTCCGCTCCTCGACCGCCCTCGCGCTCCGGCCCGCTCTCGCGCTCAAGGTGAGAGTCGCGTACGTGAAGAGGCTCGAGGCGGGGGACAGCGCCGGGTACAACCGCGCCTACCGGGCGGAGAAGCCCGTGTGGATCGCCACTCTTCCCATCGGTCATACCGACGGGCTTCCGCGAGGCGTCGCCGGAAAGGCGAAAGTGCGCATCGGGGACTCGCTCTACCCCATCGTCGCCAGTGTTTCCGCGAGCCACACGATCGTCGAGATCGGTCCCGAGAAGACCGTCGAGATCGGGGACGAAGCCGCGATCTTCGACTGGCGAGACGGCTCGAGGCCCGAGGACGTGGGGAAGAGCTCCGGGGCCTCGGTCTACGACCTTACCATGCACCTGAATCCGCTCCTGCCGCGGAGAATCGTCTGATCGGGGCCGTTTTCGCGAACGTCGTCCTCCCTGAACGGGACGCTCCTCGAGGCGAAGAGCACTCCAAGCCCCACCGACGTCGCGAACTCGGTCAGACGCATCCGTTCGAAGGTGCTCATGCTCGAAGGGCCGGGACGAAACTCGTAATCCTCGGCCCGAAGACCCTCGGTGGTCCAGTAGTAGCGGAAGGCGAGACCGTCGAGGAATCGGGTGAAGACCGCGACCCCATCAAGGGTCTCGGGAGCCGGTGGAATCTCGTGTCCGAACTCTCCTCTCATCGCGAGCGTATTATTACGATTTTCCACGAAGCTCTGGGCTGTCGCAACAAGAGGAGTCCGGGGCCACCTTTGTTTCTTCAGCAGCCTAGGTGGCCCGCCTCCTGGCGCGGAAGGGAATCTGCTGCTCGTCGGCCGTCAGCGTCTTGTGGTAAGCAAGCACGAAGATTCTCAGGCAGTAAAGGTAGACAGCCGTGCCGAACAAATCCCGCTTTCGAGTCAGAGTCCCGATCGTTTCGGGACGGATCCAGTATGTCATCCGGAGAATCGTATCGCGGAGCTGGCCGGTGACTTCACTTGCCGTCGGCTTGTGCTTCTCGACGAGCTCCAGATCGCGATCGAAGTCGAGCGCGAAGAACGAGGTCAGGAGGAGAGGACTACCTTCGACGAGGGCCTCGTCTTCGCCGGTCATGAAGTTCCGCATGGGGCGCTCGGCCTTCTCGGGACGGTACGACTCGGCGAGTCCCTTCTTGAAGCGCTCCATGTCGAACTCGTCGCTATAGACGTTGGCGCTGACCTCGACCGCCACCCGCTTACCCTCGGCTGCCTCGTGCGCGACCAATCGAACCCCGTAGGTGTAGCCGTTGAGGGTCACGAGGGGAGCGGTGAACTCTTCGCGATGTCTGAGAGGAACACCCTCGGGATCCATGCCCTGTCCGATGAAGAAATCGCGGAAGCGCTGCATGACGCGGGTGAGCGCCGCTTCCAACCCTGGATCTATCGATTCGGTCAACTTCCTTCTTCAGGGGACGTCCGCCCCGCTCCCGTTCTCGCCGAAGGAGGGCCGGGTCCGGCTCGATGCGCGAATAGACTCGTCTCTCCCATGATAACACCAGACCGGCGTACGAGCGGCTGGGTCTCTCCCGCGTCGGGGTCCAGTCTCGCTCCCCGCGCCCACCGCGCAACCGCTCTGCAATCCAGGCGAGCCCATCGGCGTAACCGAGGTCGGGACCGTTCGATTCAGGCTTTGGGCTCGGAGGCGTCTTTGGCATCCGGACCAGCCTGGCGTGGAGGTTGGAGCGAAGCGACCGTCCGCGCCGTCCGGAGGGAGAAGCGATTGGCCCCGCCCGGAGCTTCGGACCGCCTCGGGATACCTACTCGACCTTCGCCGCTTTGACGATCTCGCTCGCCCGCGGCCCCATGTGCGTGGTCACGAGGCGGAAGTAGATTCCCGACTGCTTGAGCTTCTTGATGTGCTCCGTCAGCGGAGCGGTGAGGGGAGAGCCCTTGGGGAGCGCGAAGCCGAATCCGCTCTCCGCGCCGAGCGCCATTCCGAGCTTGAGGTTCGGGAATTCGTCGAGCTCGGGGATGATGGCGCTCGAGTCGGCGGCGGCGGCCCGCAGCTCGCCGCGCTCGATCGCTTTCATCTGATCCTGGAGCGTCCCGTCGTTGACGATGAGAATTCCGGGAACGGCTCTGAGCGCGTCTTCCGCCGTCGTTTCGGTGAAGGCGGCCACCTTCTGGCCCACGAGATCGGTAAGCGATCTGGCGTCGTCGCTCATCCGCTCGACCAGGACCACCTGGACCGGAAAGTAGGAGGCGGTGAAGTCCATCCTCCGAGCGCGCTCCGGGGTGATGGTGATGGTGCCGGCGGCGAGGTCGGCCTCGCCTTTCTCGACGCGCTCGAGCATCCCCCCGAACGAGTCCACCCACTCGATCTGGAGAGTGGCGTTACGGGACTTGGCGAAGTAGTCGAGGATGTCGTGCTCGATGCCGGTGAGCTTGCCGTCCTTCTGGTAGAAGAAGGAATCGGATTCGAGCGCGAGCACTCGAAGAGTCGCAGCACCCGCGGGCGAGGCGAGGGCGAGCGCCGAAAACAGAACCGCGAGACGGCTCATGTTCATGAGGCAATCTCCTTTGGAGCTTGGATGGTAGGTGACACGATCAGTGTACCAAACCGAAGGAGTTCCGTCTGCGCCTTTGAGCGCGAGCAACGTGAGGCCGAGGTCGAGACCCCCACGCACGGCAGGTTCGAACATTGCGTTTTGAAATGCAGGAGCCGTGTGGCCGGACGAGCTCGCAAGCGGTCGATCCGGGGTATCCTTTGAGCTGCCGGTACTTCCCGGCGTTCTCCGGGTTCGGGCACGACTCTTGCTGTGTTGCGACTCGAGTGAGCAGAGCGACGGCGGAGGTTCCATGAAATTGACCCGGTGCACCCGACCCGACCCGGCGGCCCGCTGCACGTGGTGCGAGTCCGAGATATCCTCGGAGGCCGACTCGCGGATCTTCTGCGTTCTCCTGGGGGTGAGGGACGAGGCGTCCCTGGAAGCACATTCGGGGGCATTCGTGGAATACCCCATCCTCGACACCGGGCGGACGGCCGCCGCCTACGTCCGGCGCGGAGACGCGCCACCTCTTTCGGGGACCCGGACCGACTACAACCTCGTTCTGGCCGCGTGCACCTCGGAATGCGCCGGGACTCTGAGCCGGGCTCTGGAGGCGGACGAGAACGCGGTGTCGCTCGAAGACTGGACGGGCGCCGCTTCCGAGGGAGTCGTGCCGCGGGAGGAACGCGGGAGCTTCCGCTCGATCGGACCTTCCGGCGATCGGAGGTACATCATCCTGAGAGTCGTGGGAGACTACACTCGCGAGCGGGCGATGGCCAACACCATCGAAGCCCACGCGATGGGAAGGGCGCTCGGGATTCGGCGCTATCTGGTGGACATGACCGAATCCAGGAACGCGGAATCGGTTCTCGCGAACTACGAGTTCGCGAGAAAGGAAATATGGGACGCTCCGGAGATCGACAAGGCGGCTTTGGTGGCGGTTCTCGTCAGTCCCGACGACCATTCCCACGACTTCGTCGAGACCGTGGCCAGGAACGCCGGACTGCGGGTCACGATCTTCCGCGACCGGGTGCGCGCGGAGCAGCACCTGACGGCGGACGGGTGAACGGTCGTACCTCAGCGAATCCGCGGAAACCGGTTGTTGTGCCGGGTGAAGCCGCTGACTTCGCCGTTCTCAAGGGTGAACAGAACCTCTTCCGCGAGCTCTCCGTCGTCGCGGCGCACGCGCCGGAAGCGATTCTCCCCGGTTAGCTTCAGCGGCTCGAGAGAATCCATCGGGTTGTCGGTCGGAAGGTAGAGCATGGCGAGCCCGTCCTTCCACGGGAGCACGGCGATCTCGCCCCCCCAGCCGTTCCGGTAGGTTCCCACGTATCGCTTCAGAGCAGGGTCCGGCGCCTTGCCTTTCTCCGGAGCCGCCGCGGCCTCGGCGATGGCCGGCGACAGTATCCGATACGCGGTCCGGGTGAAAGCCGAGGCGTCGGCGTCGTTCGCGTTGGCCATCGAGATGGCCGCGAGCTTTTCCTTGGTCTGCAGAAGGAGGTCGGAGCGGAACCCGGGGCAGCTCCCGCCGTGGCCGACGAACGTCTCGTCGTCGCGGCGCGAGACGGCGAAGCCCAGTCCCCAGGTCGTCTTCCAGTCGGGGTCCACCCAGTGGACGCGGTGCATCTCGCGGAGCGTAGAAGCCTTCAGAACCTCCTCGCCCCCCTTCTCGAGGAGACGGAACTGCCAGGAGGCGAACTTCGCGAGGTCGAGGACGGTGGAGGCGTATCCCGCCGCGGGCGAGATTCCCTTGACCTGGAAGAACGTCAGCGGCTCGCGCCCGCCTTCGCGTCTCTTGCCTCCGTAGCCCATGGCGAAGCGTCCGCCGCGGTGCTCGGCCGGGATCTCGGTCGAAGTGTCCGTCATCCGCAGCGGGTCGAGGATGCGGCGCCGCGAGTACTCCGCGTAGGGCTCGCCCGCGACCTGGGCCACGATCTCGCCGGCGAGCGTGAGCCCGAGGTTCGAGTACTGAAAGTAGCGTCCCTCGGGATAGAGCGTTTTCTGTTCCGAGAGCCGATCGATGATCTCTTCGCGGGTGGGGAAGGAGTAGTCGGGATACGTCCAGTAGGGATGGTCGGATTCGCGGGGAAGTCCCGCGGAGTGGGTGAGGATTCCTCGCACGGTGATCGGCGGCGCGTCGGAATAGCTCTGCTGGATGTCGAACCAGGGGAGGTGCTGCGAGACGGGA
The DNA here is from genome assembly GCA_036820975.1 of Acidobacteriota bacterium. Classification (GTDB taxonomy): domain Bacteria; phylum Acidobacteriota; class Vicinamibacteria; order Marinacidobacterales; family SMYC01; genus DAISKN01. Next base: position 6,766 of record DAISKN010000251.1, read on the forward strand.
TCGTCGAGCTCGAGCTTTCCCTGGTCCCGGAGCTGGAGGACGCCGATGGCGGTGAAGAGCTTCGAGATCGAGCAGATACTGTAGATGGTGTCGGAGGAGGCTTCGGCCTTCCTCGCGCGCTCGGCGAAGCCGAAGCCGCGGCTCCAGAGCAGGTCCTGATCGTGGACCACGGCCATCGAGACGCCGGGGATGTCGGAGTAGGCCATCTCGGCCTCCGCCCAGACCTCGAGAAGGCCGAGCGCGGTCAGGACCCGCGGGTCGTCCTTGAGATCGTTGGCGTAGGCGATGGAGGATGCGAGGACGAAGGCGAGGGAGGCGAAGGTGATCCGGCTCATGCGGGGGAATATACTCCCGGGCGCCGGGGTGTTGCATCCAGCGCTCTTTGGAACGGATGTAGACTGAGCAAAGAGGGGGAAATGGCAACCGCGCCCGTTCGTCGGCACAAGCAGGCCCGCATCGACCGTGGGAAGCACCAGAAAGCGAAGCGCCTGCTGAACGCCCCTGCCCCGGAGGATGCGCTCGACCGCGCATCGACCCCTGTCGTGTGCGAGGGGGAAATCGACGAGACGCTGCGCAGAATCGGAGGCAAGGGAAGTCTGAAGAAGGTGTTCCGCTGATGCACCGGTCGGGGATCGACCGCGCCGATTCCAGAGTGCGGGCACTCGAGCCCGACTTCGCCCTCGCTGTTCTGGTGATCGAATGAGCGACGCGGACCTCTTCGCGGAGAAGGGCGCCGTCGCCGTGCGCAGGGCGTTCGACCTCGTCTGGCTCGAGCGCCTGGCCGCGGGACTCGAGAGGAACCTCGCGAGCCCGAGCCCCTATGGATGCCGCTACACCAGGGAGGGCAATCCGGGGGCGTTCGTCGACGACTACTGCAACTGGCAGAGGATTCCCGAGTACCGCGATTTCATCTTCGAATCCGGGGCGGGAGAGCTCGCGGCCCGGCTGATGCGTTCGAGGACGGCCCGCATCTTTCATGAGCACGTGCTGGTGAAAGAGCCGGGCACCCGCGAGGTGAGCCCCTGGCACCAGGATCAACCTTATTATTGTGTCGACGGCGAGCAGGTCGTAAGCATCTGGCTTCCCCTCGATCCCGTTCCCCGCTCGGTCTGCCCCGAGTTCGTGGCGGGCTCGCACCGTTGGGGAAAGCTCTTCACTCCCCGTAAGTTCATGGACCACCGGCCTTACGAGGGCTCGCTCTCCGCTTTCGAGCCCGTTCCGGAGATCGACGCCCGCCGGGACGCGTACGAGATCCTCTCCTGGGACCTCGCGCCCGGGGACTGCATCCTCTTTCACATGAAGACATTGCACGGGGCTCCAGGAACAGAGGAACATCCGTTCCGACGCCGCGCGTTCTCCACCCGCTGGCTGGGAGACGACGCGATCTTCGCTACGCGGCCGTTTCCGACCTCGCCTCCGTTTCCGGAGCTGACGTTGAAACCGGGAGAGGCGATGGAGCACGAGCTCTTCCCGGTGGTGTATCGGGCTAACGCGCCGCGATGAAGTCGATCTCGACGATCGCCCCGGCAGCCAGAGCGGAGACCCCCACCGTCGAGCGGGCCGGGGGAATCGACCCTTCGGGAAAAGAGGTCGCGTAGATCTTGTTCATCGCCTGAAAATCGCTGATGTTGGTCAGGAACACCGTGGTCCTGACCACGTCCTTGAACCCGAGCCCGGCGTTCTTCAGCACCGCTTCCGCGTTCTTCATCACCTGGGTCGTCTGGGCGTCGATGCCGCCCTCGATCATCTTGCCCGTCGCCGGGTCGAGGCCGATCTGTCCCGCCACGAATACGAGGCTTCCGATGTCGACACCGGGGGAATAGGGGCCCACGGGCTTGGACGCGCCCATGACCGCCTTCTTCTCCGCCGCTGGAGGCGCCGCCGCCAGCAGAAGGGCGATGCCGAGCAAGAGTCCGAGAGCGATCAGAACCTTGGATGACGATCTCATTCTTCGTTCCTCCACCGCCGGCAAGATATCACGAGCAGGGCGCTCGAAAAACTTGACGCGCACGCCGCGCGGCATTATTTCGCGAGGATTGGGATAGACTCCCGCCGTGTCGAAACCCGAGGCGAGGATCGGGCTCTGGACGGCGACGTTCATGGTCATCGCCAACATGGTGGGGACCGGTGTCTTCACCTCTCTCGGATTCCAGGTGGTCGACATCAAGTCGGGATTTCCGATCGAGCTCCTGTGGGTGCTCGGAGGAATCGCCGCGCTCTGCGGCGCCCGCGGGGCGATGGCGCCCGCCCTCGGGCGCTGGG
>DAISKN010000252.1:0-9021 GCA_036820975.1 Acidobacteriota bacterium
CATCAGCGTGACCCAGGAAACGTACAAGGCGCTTCTCCGGGACATCGCGTCCAGCCTGAAAGCCCACGGGTTCCAGCACATCATCTTCATAGGGGACAGCGGCGGGAACCAGACGGGCATGAAGGAGGTCGCCTCCGATCTCCACGCCCGCTTCGGCGGCAAGCCGGGTGTGCACTTCATTCCCGAGTTCTACGACTACGACGGCCTCATGACCTGGCTCGGCGAACAGGGGTACAAGCAGGTCGACCAGGGTCTCCACGACGACTACGGCATCACGTCGATAATGATGACCGTCGACCCCGAGAGCGTCCGTTACAAGCAGAGGGCGGTCAAAGGGCTCGACAGCATCAACGGAATCAAGATCACCCCGGTCGAGAAAACCCTGGAAGCCGGCCGAAAAGCCATCGAATGGCGGGCGACGAAGACGGTGGAGGCGATCCGGAAGGCGGTTTCCAGCCATCCGACCTCCTCGCCCTGAGGCGCGAGCCTCGCCGAAGCTCTAAGGGCGTAGACGGGCATGTAACTTGACAGAAGCCCCGGGCTAGGGTATTTACAGACTGTCATCATACCGTTTCATAATTAAGCGAACTCATAACGACGAGGCACGGGGGACTCCGTTTTTGCCTCGCGATATGGCCGGTTTGAGCGCCATGGTGTCGTTCGAGTATCGCGATCTGCTCGTCGCCGTCTGGAGCGACGAAACTCCGGGATTCTTCCGTGCCCGGGCAGAGGAGGAGTTCGGCCGCGCGACCCCTCCGGGCCGTATCTATCTGCCTTTCGACGACCGCTGGTTCGTTCAGTACGCCGATAACGTCGAAGAGCTCAACCCCCGTGAGCTTCACTACGTCGGCGCCCGCCTCTTCGACAGCCTCTTTCAGGACGAGATCCTGCGTCTCTACGTGCACCTACTCCAGCAGATCCGGAATACCGGAGCCCGGCTCCGCGTGCGACTCGCTCTGGATCCGCCCCTCGTCGCCCGTCTTCCCTGGGAGTGTCTCTACGACACGCGCAACGGAGCCTTTCTCAGCACGACTCCCGAGGTGACGCTGGTTCGTTACGTCCGGCCGGCGGGTCAGGAGCCTCCGTCGGTACCCGCCCGGCCGCCGCTTCGAGTTCTTCTCGCCGCCGAGTCGTCCCAGCAGGATCGCGTGCCGCGGGAGGCCGCGACGGTTCGCGGCGCGCTCGCGCAGCTCGAGGCCGAGGGTGTCGTGAGCGTCATCGAGGCGGGAAGCTGTCTCGGTGGCCCCTCGCTCACCGCCGGGAGCTTCGAATCGCTCCTCGCCCGCACTTTCGACGTGCTCCACGTGGTAGCCGATGCCGTCCGGGAGGGCGCCGTGGGTGGTGAGCCGCGGCTTATCCTCGGCGACGAGAGTCTTCCGCTCTCGGCGTTCGCGCATCTCCTCGAGGCCCATCCTCCCGGGCTCGTCGTATGGAGCGGCGGGCGTGAGGCCGGCTTCATCGGTCCGGCGCTGGCAGGCTCGATCCTCACGTCGGTTCCCGCCGTTCTGGCGCAGCGCCACATTGCGACCGAGGAACTGCTCGCCCCCTACACCAGCGCGTTCTACCGCGCCCTGGGCGCGATGAAGCACGTCGATGCCGCGCTCGCCGACGCGCGGACCGCCGTGATGTCCCAATTCCCCGATGAGACCGAGTGGGTGGCTCCGGCGCTCTACCTCTCGCGAAAGGACGCGACGGCGCTGTTCCATCCCGGTCGCGGCTCGGTTCAGGACGTCTATCAGCTCTCCGAAGGCCGCTACCGGCGCCGGCTGCGCGAGACCCTCAACCGGTTCTGGCCGAAGCCCGAGCGGTATTTTCCGCAACTCCTGCAGTGGCTTCCGCGCGAGGAACCGCTGACGAGCTATCTGCATGCCGCCGAGTTCCTCGGCCAGCCGCACAGCGCCACCGAGCTGAACCAGCGGTTCCAACGTCTGCTTCTTCTCGGGGCCGCGGGCACGGGCAAGACGATGGCTCTCTACCGCCTGTTCTGGGAGGCGGCGCAGCCGGTTCTCTCCTACGAGGCGAAGTCGCCGCTCCCGGTCTACGTGTCGCTGCCGGATCTGGACTACGGGGCCGATCTCTTTTCCCTCCTGACCTCGGACCTCGACCCGGATCTGTTCCGGAGCGACCTCGAGGAGGGGCGGTTCCTGTTCCTCCTGGACTCGCTCGAGGGGCTCAGCGCGCGGAGCGCCGTGACCCAGACGGACGCCCTGAATCAGTTCATGAAGCGATACCCGCTGAACCGGTTCGTGGTCGCGGCCCGCATGCCATCTCCGCGCCCCGTGGACATTCCGAACTGGGCCGAGGTGCTGCCTCTCGCCGAGTGGGAGGCCATTGATTTTCTCGTCGCCGGATCGGAGATCCGGCCGGAAGCCGCCCGGATTCTCTACGCCCAGCTCGCGAAGGCCCTCGGCCCGCGCGCGGGAAACCCCCAGATTCTGGCGTTCGCGCGGCGCCTCTGGCGGGACGGCGCGCGCGTTCCCTCGACGGCGACGGAGATCTTCCTCTCGTTCCTGCGGGTGGCGGGAGAGGGGATAACCGCGGAGACCCGCGACGGGCTCCTGCCTCAGCTCGCTTTCTTCATGACCAAGGAGGGGCGGCTCTCTCTACTGAAAGACCACTTCGCGGGGGAGCGACGGCAGCGCGGGATCGGTGAGCTCGCCCAGGAGGTCGCGTTCCGGACGACGGGCGCCTCTTCCGTCGACGAGCTCCTCGCCGAGGTCGAAAAGACCCGTTTCTTGAGGGGGCCGGGGGCGTTCTGCTTCCCGAACGTCGCGTTTCAGGAGTTCCTCACCGCGCACGCGCTCCGGCTCGCGGCGCCCAACACCATCCTGAGCCTCGTTCCTTACGCTGATTGGCGCGAGCTCGAGGGGGGCGACGGCCGCCCTCTGAACATGAGTCGGGGACCGTTTCACGGGGCCGTTCCCTTCGTTTGCGGCCTCCGGGAAGACGGCCCGAAGCTCGTGGAGCGTCTCGTGGAGCGGGATCTCGTGCTCGCGGCCACGAGCTTCCGCGAGTGCCGGCCCTCCATGACCGTCGATCTCGCCCTCCGGGCCGGAGTGGAAAGGGCTCTGGCGTCGACCGCGGAGCTCGACCAGCGCGTTGCCTGCCTGAGTCTCGAGGCGCGCGGAGACCGCTGGGCGATCGACTGGCTCGAGGAGGTCGCCGGCCGGAGCGGAAGTGCTTCGCGGGCGGTCGCGCTCGAAGCGCTCGGCAACCTCCGCTCGCGCCGGAGCGTCTCCGTGCTGGAGTCGGCTGCCGAGGATCGCGATCCCACCGTCGCGAAGGCGGCCTTCGACGCTCTCACGCGCATCAAGGTGGGTTGAGTCCGACGCGCTAAACCCCCTTCCCCCCCGCATTTGCCGGCACCCCCTTCGGTATGGCATAAAGGGGATCCAATCGACGCGGATTTTCTTCCCCCCCCGTCGCCCTGGTGCGAATCGTGAAAGACATAAAAATCGAAAAAGTGGACAGCGTCCGTTCACCTCTGTTCAATGCGTCGTTCGCCCTCTACCGGCGGGTGTTTCCCAAGGACGAGCAGATGCCCAAGCGGTATTTCTACGAGCATCTGGTCGAGGAGAAGCTGGGACTCTCCCGTCCATTTCATTTCCATTATTTCGTTGGAATCAAAGGGGATAAGGTCCTGGGCTTCGGCTGCTGCACGTATCTCGCGCTCGTGAACATGGGCTTCATCGACTATCTCGCGGTCGATTCCGGGGCCAAGGGTCAGGGGGTCGGGACGGTGCTGCGGGAGAAGCTGGTCGAGGTGCTGCGCGAGGATGCCCGGAAGCACGGCCTCGAGGACCTCACCGCCGTCCTGGGGGAGACGCGGGAAGAGAGCCCGTGGCTCCGGAGGCTCCAGAGCCAGGGAGCGTTCGCTCTCGATATCGACTACCTCCAGCCGCCGCTCGAGGACCACAAGAACCCCGTGCCGCTCGTGCTCTACGTGCAGCCGGTGGCGAAACCGTTCGACAGCCTGACCACGGACGAGGTGCGGCAGGTCCTCTACACGCTCTATCGGAGGCTCTACCGCATTCCGTATCCGCTCCAGGATCCGAACTTCCGCTACATGCTGAAGCAGCTGAACCGCCGCCAGAAGGTCGGGGGCAAGGTCATCGACCAGAAGACGATCCGCGAAGCCAGCTAGAGGACGATCCTTCGCTCGAACTGACCCTCGTTCTCCCACGGGGTCGCTGAGCTCCGAGGCTTCGCTTTCGGTGGGTTGAATCCGTGAGCCGGCGCGGGCCCGGCTGACGAGAACGTGCTCCCCGGGAGACGGTGACCGCCAGGCGAGGGAGAAAGGGACCCAATCGTAGGGGGAAGAGCCGCGCTCGAGATCCGCGGGCTCCCAGCTCCCATCGTCGATGCGAACCTCGACGGCGTCGATGGGAGTGCCGTCGAACCAGGCCAGTCCCTCGATGCGCAGCCCTCTTTCTGCGTTCCGCACCACGCGAGTCACGACCGACTTCAGCCGCATCTTCCCGACCGAGGTCGCGCGGTGCTCGACGTCCTCGCCGCGCCGCACGCCGAGGACGGTGACGTACTCCTTCGCCATGAACCAGCCCATGAAGCGCGATTGCGAGAGCTCGATCCTTTCGAGCCACTTCACCTGGGCGACGCCGTACCAGCCGGGCACGAGGAGGCGCAGGGGAGCGCCGTGCTCCGGGAGCAGCGGCTCGCCGTTCATGCGATGTACGAGCAGAACATCCGGTCCGAGCGCATCGGCGATCGGAAGGCCCCGGGCGAAGCGCGACGGATATCGGTTTCCCCGGAGTCTCTCCTCGGCCCCGTCCGACCCGACGAAGATCGCTTCCCTCGTATCCGGGCGCACCCCGAGCTCGCGCAACAAGAGAGCGAGAGGCATGCCCTCCCATTCCGCGCTTCCGACCAGACCCTGCATTCCCGCGCCGCCGTTTCCCGCGCACTCGAAAGCGGCAGTGAGGCGCGTCGAGGGCCGGCTCCGTATCTCCTCGAGCGTCAGAGAGACGTCGCCCGCCTCGGCACCGCTCACCCGAAGCGTCCAGGCGTCCGGGGAGAGACGAGGTATGTCGTGGTGCTGGAGAACGAAGAACTCCGCTGGGCGAACGCGGAGGGTCGCTATCTTCGAGAGATCGGTGTACCGAATGCCGGGACGGGAGGGCGGCGGGAAGCTCGACGGAAGATCCGCCCAGGGCAGCGTTTCTTCCGTCGAGCTTTCCTGCATCTAGTGCATCAGCGCCGCGGGGCCCCACCCCCGCGGCCTGAAGATCTCGGCGGCCCATTCGGGCCGAGCTCGCTCCGCTCGCGCAGGCGAAAGAAGCATTTTGCGCAGCCTGCTGCTAGAAGTTGACGCGGACTCCGACGCGGAAGATCCGCGGCGCGACGAAGTTGATCACCCGGCCGAAGTTCGCTCCGCTCGCGGTGTTGATCGCAGTGATCTCGTTCGCGTTGAAAATGTTGAAGAGAGAGAACTCGGGCACGATCGACGTTCGTCCCGTACGGAACGTCTTTCCGAACGTGATATCGGCGGTCGCTACGCTCTCGAGCCTGGAATCGCCGTTCTTCTCCGCCAGGATGGTGACCGTGCCCTGGGGCATGCCGCCCACGGTGAACGTGCGGGCGTACGGGGCGCCGCTCTGCGCCCGGATCACGCCCGAAACCCGGAACTCCTTGGGGAGCTGGTAGCTGCCCACGGCCTTGAACTGATGGGGTCTGTCCCAGAACGGCTTGGACTCTTCCGCATTGATGAGGTTGTTCGGGTTTTCGTAGAACGCGTTGGCGACGTCCCCGTCGCCGGCGGCGCCCCTCGTCGTGGTCTCAGAGTCCAGCCAGGTGTAGGAGACGAGCCCCTGCCAATTGTCGGAAAAACGCTTCTGGAGGACCAACTCCACCGCCGAGGAGTCGAGAACGAACCCTTCGGGATTGGTCAGCATCCTCTGGTTTCGCCCGCGGAACGCCGAGTCCATGCTGTATACCGTAAACACCGGCCCGTCATCACCGGTTCCCACGCTTCCGTCCGGCCCCGGATCCGTGGCGTTCACCGGGCTGTACGCGGAGAACGGGATGCCGACGTCGACGGAGTCGTTGAGGTTGCGGCCCCAGCGCTTGGCGTAGGTGGCGCTCGCGAACAGGTCGCTGGCGAACTCCTTCTCGACACCGACGGTGAACTCGTCTGTGTGCGGATGGATGAAGTCCGGATCGACGAGGTTCTGGGCCGCGATCCCGCGGCTCAGGATCACGCCCTGCTCTCCGTTCTGGAAGAAACGGTCCCCGTTGAGATCGGTCCAGGCGTAGGTGTCGAAGAGGGAGGCGTTCTGGTTTGCGAAATTCGGAAAGCCCGTGGGGAACTGGTGGTAGTAGCGGCCCCAGCTCGCCTTGAGGGCGCTGCGCCCGTTCTCCTCGAGGCCGAGCACCAGTCCGAGCCGCGGGGCGAAACTCCCGACGTCGAGGATGTCCCGCCTCTCGGGAAAGCTCCTTGCGCCGACCCAGGTCCCGGCCTCGCTGTTCTGCTCGGGGAGATAGCCTTCATAGGCGTCGTATCGAAGGCCGAGCTTCAAGGTGACTCTGGGACCGACGTTCACGATGTCGTCGATGTAGAACGCGAACTGGTTCAGCGATTCCTTACTGACGAGCGGCGTGTTCCGCAGCCGCACTTCGTCCGCGGCGCCGTTTCGGAACCGGATTTCGGTGTCCCCGATGGCGCGTTGAACGTTCTCGACCGGGTTCCAGTCCCACTCCACGCCGAACTTGAACTCGTGGTTGGCGTTCAGCAACTGCTCGCGGAACCACGTGAGATCGCCCTTCATGGTATAGCGCCTTCGGTCCCGCTCCACTTCGATGTCGTGGGAGTTGAAGAAGGTGTTGGTGCCGGCGTCGTAGCCCGCCTGCCCGAGAGCGTCGGGCTGGAGGAACGTGGGGAAGAAGACCTTGAGGTGGCTGAAGCGGACGTCGAGAAGGGCGGTGTCGCTGATGGTCGAGTTCCACTCCGCCTGGATGATGTCGAAGGTGTCGTCCTCGATCCAGGTCGCTTCCGGGGTGCGGTTCGCCGCGGCGTCGCGGTTGGGCTTGTAGTAGGACATGTGATGCCACTCGACGCCCACGCGGTTCTTGTTGTTGATCTGGGTGTTGTTCTTGATGAGGAACTGCCACATATCGGTGGATTCGACTTCGGGAAAACCCGAAACGAACCGGTGCACGCGCTCGTCGCGCCAGGAAAAGTAGAACGTGGACTTGTCCTTGACGATCGGCCCGCCGAGCTGAGCGTTGGCGTCCGATAGATAGTCGAAATCGCCCCGGCTCGCTCCCTGCTGTCGCAGCTCGTCGGTGAGGTTGTCCCCCTGGGTACTGGAGTTCTGGTAGTAGTAGGTGCCGCCGCCGCGGAACTCGTTTCCGCCGGTCTTGGTCACCATGTTGAGAAACACGCCTGGTGCATTGACGGAAGCGGGATGGCTTCCCGTGGCCACCTGGACTTCCTCGAAGCTGTCGAAGTCGTAGTAGTAGCCGGAGGCGCCCAGCGCCGCGGGGCAGGTCACGTTGACGCCGTTGAGGTAGTAGCTGTTCTGCTGCCAGTTCGTCCCGCGGGCGGAAAAAACGGCTTGAAGACCGGTCTCGCTGCCTCCCACGTCCAGCCGGCTCGTGGTGACGCCCGGCGCCTGGTGCTCGAGGACCGACCAGACGTCTCGCGCGCTCGGGACTTCGGCGAGGAGCTGCTCGTCGAAGCTCGCGCCGACGACGGTGGATTTGACGTCCACCAGGGGAGACTCTCCGATGACCGTCACCGTCTCCGCCACCGTCGCGAGCTGCATCGCGATGTCGAGCGCCGTATTCCGTGCGATGTCCACGCGGATGGCCTCGACGCTGATTGTCTGGAAGCCGGAGAGCTCCGCCCGGATGATGTAGTCGCCCGGAGGCAGATTGATGAATCGGTATAGCCCGGCGTCGCTCGAAGTGGTCACCTGGGCGGTGACCAGCGCCGCTCCCTCGAGCGTGATGGAGACGCCGGGAAGCACCTGGGCTGTGGCGTCGCGAACGGTTCCGCTGATAGTGCCGGTGCGCGTCTGGGCCGAGAGGCCCGCGGCCACCAGGGTGATAGCGAGTCCAAGACCCAAAACGGTTCTGCTTGACACCCTAAAGTCCTCCTTCTTGTTACCAACCGATCGGAACAAGGTGTGAAACCCACTTACATGGGCAAGTCGCTCACGAAGGGCAAGCAATCGTCATGCCCATGTCTGGGAGGAGACACCCGCTATATTTTTCTATGAGTTACAGCGTTTGACGTGAGGATCTTAACGAATCCGATACGACTCGTTGAATCTATGATCCGAAAGATCGTAGATCTCTTTAATTCCGCAGACATGCGAGGATGCGGTCCTGGCCCTCGGTCCAATGACCGGATCCGTCTCCGTGCTGGATGAGCATCCGGCGGTTCTCGTAGTCGGCCTTCGAAACGACGAAACGCTTGTGGTTGGACTGCCGGTGGCTGTGGTCCCAGGACTCGCCGAGCGCGGAGTCGTGGTAGCGGTAGACCCCGGTCTTGCCATAAGTGAGCCAGTTCGACCAGACGTCCATGCCGGGAATCAGTCCAGCCAGGCGACCGTCCGGCCCGATCGGAGCTTCCGATTCGACTTCGAGGACACCGGGAATGACCACACGGCGCATCGAGCCGGTGGCTTCGTAGTCCACCCGCGCGGCCCGGAGCAGGCGGTAAACCTGCGGCGCTCCGGGAGCGAGACTCGAATAGAGATCCAGGACGGCCTTCTGCTGGACCGCCGTCATCTGCTGCGAAAAGTAGAGCGCGGTCCAGGTCTCGGGACCGAGGCTCACCCACGTCGCCCCGGCGAGATCCACGTCTCCGTAGCGGCCGCGCTCCAGTCTCTGCGTCGTCGTGGCGTGGCACGGCGAGTGGGAAGGAGGCGCGTTCGAGCGGCAAGGGCAGGGGGTGTCGCAGGGGCAGGCGGTGAAGGCCTCTCCCTCGATCTCCCAGTCGGGGAAGCTCGCGTAGCTCGCGTCGTAGGAGACGCGTCGCCAGTCCATCACGCTCATGAG
>DAISKN010000253.1:0-8983 GCA_036820975.1 Acidobacteriota bacterium
ACCATCGCCTCCGCGTCCCGAGCCTTGGGCACGTCGGCCTTGACCGCTTCCGCCAGGGACCCCTCGCGCTCCTGGAGCGGGTGCGGGCGGCGGCTCTCGCTGAAGCGGCGGACGAGGATCTCGTTGCGAGCCTCGAGAAAGATCAGGGTGGTGGGAAAGCCTCGCTCCTCGAGCCTCTGGTGGGCGTCGGGGAAGTCCTTGAGGAAGCCCCGTTCGCGAATGTCGGCCGCGATGGCCACCCGGTCGATGTTCTCTCCGCCCTGCGCGGTGATCTCCGCGAAAGCGAGGATGAGCTTCGCTGGAAGGTTGTCGACGCAGAAGAACCCCGCGTCCTCGAGGGCTTTCATCGCCAGCGTCTTCCCCGAACCGGAGAGTCCGGTGATGAAGACGAACCGCGCTCCCTTGCGCTCGGGCATGGTTAGAACCGGGGAAGAACGCGAAGTCGCAAAGGGGCAAAGGCGCGAAGAAGGAAAACCGACAAAAGGGGGATCGGGGGATTGGGGAGACGTGGAGATACGTCCGCGAATCCGGAGAGTCTGGAATTTATTCCCTTCTCCCCCCGGTCTCCCCATCCCCCTTGTTCTCTTTTCTTTGCGTCTTCGCGCCTTTGCGTCTTTGCGCTCCATTCCCCCTCTTCCCGGCGTCTGGCCGAAAGGTGGGGGCTTGAAAACAGCGATTGCGTTGAAATCTTCATCTCTCGGGGTCGATGAGGCCGAAGTTACCGTCGGGGCGCCGGTACAGCACGTTCGTGCGGTCGTTCGCGGCGTTGCGGAAGACGAGGAACTCGCCAGCCTGGTCTTCCATCGCCATCACCGCCTCTTCGACGCTCATCGGTTTGATGAGGAAGCGGCGGCTTTCGATGATTCGCGGCGGCGCCGCGGACGGAGCGCCGTCGGCGGCGGCGATCAGGGCGAACGTCCCCGCGGCCTCGGCGCTCTTGACCGCGCGCCGCTTCCGATCGATTCGCTTCTCGCTCTTTTTCTTCGCCTGTCCCGCGATCTTCTCGAGCGCCTGCTGGACCGCAGTCTTGAGCGTGTCCGACGCCTCTCTGGCGGAGAGATGCAGCTTGCCCCGGCTGTGGACGTTGATCTCCGCGATCTGCCGGTACTTCTCCGCCGACAGGATCACATGGACGTCGGTGATTCCGTCGATGTACTTCTCGAGCCTCGGAATCCGGGAGTTGACGAAGGACTTCAGGGATTCGGGGACTTCGATGTGTCTCCCGGTAATCTGGATCTTCACGGCAGGCCTTCTCGATTCAGGCTTCGCTCTTTCGCTCACGACGCGAAGGGACTGCTGTACAGGTTCTTCCTCTGGTTGGACGGCGGGATGCGAAGCTCCTCGCGGTACTTCGCGATGGTGCGTCGCGCGAGGACCAGGCCTTCGTCCTCGAGAATCTTCACGATCTTGGAGTCCGAAAGCGGCCTCTTGGGGTTCTCCTCTTCCACGATCTTCCGGATGCGCTGCTTGATGGTCACTGAGGACACGTGCTCGCCTCCGGTGCTCGCGATGCCGCTGTGGAAGAAGTACCGCATCTCGAAGACCCCTTGCGGCGTGTGGATGTACTTGTTGCTGACGACCCTGGAGACCGTCGACTCGTGCATCCCGATGTCGGTGGCCACGTCGCGCAGCACCATGGGCCTCAAGTGCTCGACGCCGTTGTCGAGGAACTCCTGCTGCTGGCGGACGATGCTGTTCGCGACCTTGTAGATCGTCTTCTGTCGCTGGTCCACGGACTTGATGAGCCAGAGGGCGCTCCGGAGCTTTTCCTTGACGTAGTCCCGCGTCGCCGCGTTGTCGTCGGACTTGTTCTCGAGCATCCGCTTGTAGACGGAGCTGATCCGGAGCTGCGGCAGGCGGTCCTCGTTCAGCACCACCTCGTACTTACCGTCCACCTTGACCACGTAGACGTCGGGGGTGACGTAGTGGCTCTTCTCGGTGTTGAACTTCGAGCCCGGCTGAGGATCGAGGCGGCGGATGATCTCGCAGTGCTCGATCACCTGCTCCACCGGAAGCTTCATCGCCTTCGCGATGTCGTTGAAGCGGTGGCTCTGGAGAAGGTCGAGGTGGTCTGTCACCATCGTCTCGACCGGAGTCCCCGCGAGATCCAGGTGGCGAAGCTGGATCAGCAGGCACTCCCGGATGTCGCGGGCGCCCACCCCGAGCGGGTCGAACTCCTGGACGAGCGCGAGCGCTCGCTCGACGCTCTCGCGGTCGTAGTTCCCCATGTCGCAGATTTCTTCGACCGACGCCTGGAGGAAGCCGTGCTCGTCGATGTTGCCGATGATGGCCTCGCCGATCTCGACTGTCATCTCGTCCGCGGGCGCCATGCGGAGCTGCCAATCGAGGTGGTCGGCGAGCGACGCGGTAGTGGAAAGCGTGTTCTCGATGGGGGGAAGCTCGGGGATCTCGTAAGCGGTCCTCGGCCGGTAGCCCTCGTCGAGGTAGTCGCTGAAGAACGACTCGTAGTCGATCTCGTTCATCGAGTCTTCGCGCTTGGGCTCGGGCTCCGGCTTGCCGTCGTTCTCGACCGCGGAGGTCTCGACGGGCGGAGGGCCCTCCTCGGCATCGCTCTCCTGCTGCTCGGAAGCGGGCCGCTCCAGATCCTCCTCGAGGAGCGGATTCTCGGTGATCTCCTGCTGGAGCATGTCCGCGAGCTCGAGCGTGGACATGGGCAGGAGCTTGATCGCCTGCTGGAGCGAAGGCGTCAGTATGAGCTTCTGCTGTAGCTTCGCTTGGAGGGTCAGCTTCTGCTGCAAAGTATTCTCTAAACCTCAGTCCAGTCGAAAATCCTCGCCGAAGTAGACTCTTCGGACGTCCTCGTTCTGCGCCAGCTCCGTCGGAGTTCCGGAGCAGAGAATCTTCCCATTGTTCATTATATAGGCTCGATCCGTGATCTTGAGAGTTTCTCGAACGCTGTGATCCGTGACCAGAATTCCGATTCCGCGGGCTTTCAGATGATGGACTATCTTCTGTATGTCCCCGACGGCGATGGGGTCGATTCCCGCGAAAGGTTCGTCGAGGAGCATGAACGATGGCGAGGTCACGAGCGCCCGGGTGATCTCGGCGCGCCTGCGCTCTCCGCCCGAGAGCGTATATCCCCGCGACTTTGCCTTGTCAGAAAGCCCCAACTCCTGCAACACTTCTCCGAGCCGCTTCCGCTTTTCCTCCACCCTCATCGGAAGCGTCTCGAGAATCGCGAGCGCGTTCTCCTCCACCGTCAGTTTCCGGAAGATCGAAGGCTCCTGAGGAAGATAGCTGATGCCGCTCCGGGCCCTGAGATACATCGGAAGCTCCGTTATCTCCTGGTCGTTCAAGTAAACCTGCCCCGAGTCCGGCCGGGTCAGGCCCACGACCATATGAAACGTCGTGGTCTTTCCCGCCCCGTTGGGACCGAGCAGCCCCACCACCTCACCCTCGCGCACCTCGAGGCTGACGTCGTCCACTACCCGCTTCTTGCGAAAAGACTTTGCTAACGATTGGCCCCGGAGAACCTGCATCAGAGGCGAGGTTTCGATGAGTACGTGGTCTTGGTTCGGGTTTGCTCCCGACCATCCACGAGAATCCTATCATCCGTCAAAAAGAATGTCAACTGCTTGCCTTCCGTGAGTTTACCGGCATTTTCGAGGCGCGCGTTCTCCCCTCGGACGGTCATGCTTTCCTGTTCCGGCAAGTATTTTGCATGTTCCCCGGCCGCCTTGCCATCCGGGGTCTCGATGGTCACCTCCCCCTCTGCCACGACCTCGCGGACCTCCCGGGAGCCCGGCTCCAGCAGGACGTCCACCTTCTTTCCTTTCATCGTCATTCCCTTCGACCGCATCTCGACGCCACCCTCGTACTGGAGCGTCTCGTCTTTCGATCGATAGTGAAACGTCTCGGCGTTGGTGACGGTGACCTCGGAGTCGCCGTTTTTCGGCGTTTGAAGGAACGTGGTCTTCACATCGTCCTCCGCCGCGAGCTCTCCGGCTCCCTGAAGGAGACGGATGCGGCCCGCCTCGATCCGATTCTGCCCCTGGATGCCGCGGGCCTCGCCCGTATAGACGGCGGTATCGGTGGCGCGAACGTATCTAAGCCTCTTCGACACGAAGTAGACGGGCTCGTCGCTCTCCGCGGGAAAGAGTCCCGCCGGCCCCGAGGCGTCCGTCGACGTCGAGCGGACGTTCCCCGTGCCTTCGACGTCTCCGGAAGCGACGTCGATCTCGATGACCGTGGCCTCGAGGCTCGCCTTCCGATCCCACAATCGGGGCTCTTCCTCGAGCACGAGCTTCGAGTCGAGGTTGCGGAAAGTCCCCTTCTCCGCCGTGGCCCGCACGTCGCCCTGCTCGAAGGTGACCGCCTTTTCGCAGATCGCCTCCCGCAGATCCCCCGAAACCGGGTCGAAGAACGCCTCGAGCTGGCGAGCCTTCACGATCTTCTTCGCCTCCGCCTCCGAAGCTACCGGGGTCAGCACCAGGGTCACGCCGCCCCGCCCGCGGAGAACGTCGAGTCTTCCCTCCTCGTCGAATTCGAAGACCAGCGTATAGCCCTCCAGGTCCTTGTCGTACCCCTCGCGGGCTCCCGGGGGAAGCTTCATGACCAGACGCCCGCCTTCGAGCGCGCGCAATCGCTCCAGTTCCTCGCCTCCGGGACGGAAGAACGCCTCCAGCTTCTCGGTGAGGAGTCTCTTGGTTCCCGCCTCGGAGGAAAGGCGCGCCGACGACGCCGATTCGGATGTCTCCGACTCCGCGACGTCCATCCGCAGGTCCACGCTCTCGAACGCCTCCATGCGCTCGACGTTCTCGTTCTCTTCATCCAGATAGATCTGCAGGTCGTTGCAGTCGAGGGCACGATTCCCCTGGCGGACCCGGACCGCGTCGACGAACTGGACGTGATGACTGCGGCGTCTCATCGAAGCCCGCGTGCTCTCGACGCGAAGCGGAGCATCGCCGTCCTCACGAAAGGTCGCATCGACCCCGCCTTCGAGCTCGAGCGCTCCATCCTCGAGCCGGTAGCTCATGCTCCCGGCGCTCCCCGTCAGCCCTTGCTTGAAGTACCGCACCGGCTCGCGGCTCCAGGCGCGGTCGGGAGCGCGCTCGAAGTGAAGGGTATTCGCCTCGAGACGGAGCGAGGTCTCGTCTCGAACGACCACGTTTCCTTCTAGGTAGACGGAGCTGTCCTTCTGGATCTCGCAGTGATCCGCGGTGACCACCACGGGGATTCTTTCCTCGCCGGCGTCGAACCGGATCTCCACGTCGCGAAACCGCTGAGCCGACTCGGTCCGGCCGATGCTTTCCGCCGCCTTCAGCGTCCAGGCGGTGCGGCCCTCGGCGTCGAGCTGCTCGATGGCGACCTCGCGGGAAACGGAGCTGTCGGGCTCGTCGGGAGAGCTCGACGCGGTGCTTTCCCGCGTCCGGACGCCCTCCCACACGTGCCGCCCGACGTAGACACCGAGGCCGAGGAACAGGACGAGGAGAATCCGCTTGATGAAGCGGATTTGACCGAAGGTCATGCGCTTTCCAGCGTTTCGATCCCGAGGTCTCCCATGCGCCGGAACTTCTGGTACCGGGCCTCGACGCGCTCGTCGCCCGTGAGGCGCTCCGAGCGCTCCAGCGCCTCCACCAGATACTTGTTCAAGATCTGCGCCGTTTGCCGGTATCCGGTATGCGCGCCGCCTACGGGCTCGGGAACGATCCGATCGACGAGACCGAGCTCCAGGAGCTTGTCGGACGTCAGCTGCAGGCCCTTCGCCGCCTCCTCCGCCCGGCTCGAGTCCTTCCAGAGGATCGCGGCGCAACCTTCGGGAGAGATGACCGAGTAGATCGCGTGCTCGAGCATCAGGATCTCGTCTCCCACGGCGATCGCCAGGGCGCCGCCGCTTCCGCCCTCCCCGGCGATGGTCACGATGACCGGGACCCGCAGTCGCGACATCTCGCGGATATTCACCGCAATCGCCTCCGCTTGGCCGCGCTCCTCGGCATCGATCCCGGGATAGGCTCCCGGAGTGTCGACGAAGCAGAAGATCGGGCGGTCGAACTTGTCGGCGAGCTCCATCGCGCGGAGCGCCTTCCGGTAACCCTCTGGCCGAGGCATTCCGAAGTTGCGGAAGATCTTCTGCTTGGTGTCGCGGCCCTTCTGATGGCCGATGACCACCACCGGTCTTTCGTGGAACCACGCCATCCCGGCGACGATCGCCGGGTCCTCACCGAACCGCCGGTCGCCGTGGATCTCGAGGAAGTCGTTGAAGAGGTGCTCGATGAAATCCAGGGTATAGGGCCGCTGCGGGTGGCGGGCCACCAGGACCCTCTGCCACGGGCTGAGGCGGGCGTAGATGTCGCGCCTCATCTCGTCGAGCTTCTGCTGGAGGCGCGCGATCTCGCGCTCCTTGTGGGCGTCCGCGGGATAGCCGGTGAGAGCCTCGATCTCCCGCTGGAGCGAAAGGAGTGGCGCCTCGAACTCCAGAGTTTCTACCGCCATAGGCGCCAGTTTAGCAGAATCAGGGGGGTGCAGAAGCCCGGCACACGAAGAGTGTAAAAAGGGGGATTGGGAGACTCGAAGATATGGAGATGAAATCCGGATTTATCCCCTTATCTCCCTATCTCCACATCTCCCTTCTTACACCAGGACCTAGCGGTTCAGTGCGACGGTCCCCTCGCCGCAGATCGCCTCCAAGCTCGTTACCAGCTCGGGGGAGGGCTCGACTCTCAGGAAGGGATGGGGGCGGATGGTGACCCGGTAGTTGTCGCGCGTCAGCTCGAACTTCAGCGGGCACGTGCCCCGGTGCTGCTCGAGGAGCTCCCGCAGGTGCGGGAGCGAATCCTCGAAGAACTGATCGAGCGGGATGCGGATGGTCATCGAGCTCGCGTCCCGCTGCCGCACTTCGTCGAGGAGCAGAATTTTGCTCGCGAGGACTTTGCCGGTATCCTCCCCGGGCTCGGGCTTGCCCTTGACCAGGACCGCGACGTCGTTCGAGAGAATCCCGAAGGCTTCCCGGTAAAGGTCGGGAAACACCACGACCTCCGCGCCGCCCAGAGAGTCCTCGAGGCGGAAGACGGCCATGGCATCTCCCTTTCGCGTCCGGAGCGTGCGGATCCCTCCGATGAGCCCGGCGATGGCGACTTCATTCTTGGGCGAACCCTGGTTCTTGGAGCCCTGGTTCTTCGGCGATTCCGCGTCCTCCGCCTGCGCCTTCTCGAGAAGCGTCCGGCTGTCGCAGTTGGCGTAGCTCCGGATGATGTCCTGATAGGCGTCGAGGGGATGTCCGCTCAAAAAGAATCCGAGCGTGGCTTTCTCCTGGACGAGCCTCTCGGCCTGGCTCCACTCGGGAAGATCCGGATATCGCTCGAGCTCGGGATTCCGCCGGATCGCGGTGGTACCGCCGAAGAGCCCCAGGAGGCTCCCCTGCCCGCTCTCCCGTTCCCGCTGGACCTGCTGGCCCGCGTCGAGCGCCCGGTCGAGAACCGCCGCGAGCTGCGAGCGCAGAACCCCGAACGAGTCGAAGCTCCCCGATTTAACCAGGCTCTCGAGCACGCGCTTGTTCACCAGCCTCAGGTCGGCCTCCTCGGTGAGGTCCACGAGCGACCGGAACGCCCCGACCTTCGCCCGGGCCCGCAGCATCGACTCGATCGCCGACTCTCCCACGTTCTTGATCGCTCCGAGACCGAATCGGATCTTGTCCTTCACCACGGCGAAGTCGAGCTCGCTCTCGTTGATGTCGGGCGGGAGGACATCGATGCCCATGTCGCGGGATGCGTTCAAGTATTGAACGACCTTGTCGGTGTTCGTCTGCTCCGAGGTCAGGAGCGCCGCCATGAAATAGACGGGGTAGTTCGCCTTCAAGTAGCCCGTCTGATACGCGACGAGCGCGTAGGCGGCGGAGTGCGAGCGGTTGAACCCGTATCCCGCGAAATGCTCCATGAGGTCGAAGATCTTGGCGGCTTTCTTCTCGGGGATGCGGGTCGCGACCGCCCCCTCGATGAACTTCTCCCTCTGGGCCTGCATCACTTCCGCCTTCTTCTTCCCCATCGCACGGCGGAGGATGTCGGCCTCTCCCAGGGTGAAGCCCGCGAGGGCCGAGGCGATCTGCATCACCTGCTCCTGGTAGACGATGACCCCGAGGGTGTCCTCGAGGATCGGCTTCAAGAGCGGGAGCTCGTAGCGAACGGAGACCTTCCCCCACTTGCGATCGATGAAGTCGTCGATCATTCCGCTGCGGATGGGGCCGGGACGGTAGAGGGCGTTGAGCGCGGTCAGGTCGGACAGCTTCTCCGGCTTGAACCTCTTGAGGATGTCCCGCATCCCCTCGCTCTCGAACTGGAACACGCCGAAGGTATCCCCCCGGGAAAAGAGCTCGTAGGTCTTCTTGTCGTCGACGGGAAGCGTGTCCAGATCGATTCGCTCTCCCAGATCGCGCTCGATCCTCTTCATGCAGTTGTCGATGAGGGTCAGAGTGCGAAGACCGAGGAAGTCCATCTTGAGGAGCCCGATGTCCTCGCAGTTCCTCATGTCGAACTGGGTCGTGATTTCTCCCTTGCTCCCCCGGTAGAGCGGGAGGAACTCGGTCAAGGGCTCCGGGGCGATTACCACCCCCGCGGCGTGGGTCGAGGCGTGGCGGCTGACGCCCTCGAGCCTCTGCGCCGTGTCGACGAGCTGCTTCACCCGGGGGTCGCCCGCCATCGCTTCGACGAGCTGCGGCACCTCCAGAAGCGCCTTCTCGAGAGTCGCGTCGAGGGTAGCGGGGATGAGCTTCGCGATCCGATCGACGTCGGCGTAGGGGATGTCGAGCACTCTTCCCACGTCGCGGATCACGGCGCGGGCTTTCATCGTCCCGAAGGTGATGATCTGCGCCACGTTGTCCCGGCCGTACTTGGCGGTGACGTAATCGATGACCTCGGACCGACGGGCTTCGCAGAAGTCGATGTCGATATCGGGCATCGAGACCCGCTCCGGGTTCAGGAAGCGCTCGAAGATGAGGTCGTGCTCCAGAGGATCGATGTCGGTGATGCGA
>DAISKN010000254.1:0-8974 GCA_036820975.1 Acidobacteriota bacterium
CCGCGGGCCTCATGACCGAAAAGGACCTGCGGTCGCTCGAGGGGTCGGCCTGTCCCGGCGCCGGCGCCTGCGGAGGACAGTTCACCGCCAACACCATGTCGACGGCGATGACCGCTCTCGGAATCTCTCCCATGGGGGTCAACGATATTCCCGCGACCGATCCGCGCAAGAAGGACGCCGCTCACCGGAGCGGTGCTTTGGTCCTCGATCTGGTGAAGAGCGGCACCACCGCCCGGCGCATCATCACGAGGACCGCGCTCGAGAACGCGGTCGCTTCCGTCGCCGCGACCGCGGGCTCGACCAACGCCGTCCTTCACCTCCTGGCCATCGCGCGCGAGGCGGGAGTCGCACTCACGCTCGAGGACTTCGATCGCGTTTCCGCGAGGACGCCGGTCCTCGCCGACCTCAAGCCGGGAGGGCGCTTCACCGCCCCGGACGTCGACCGCGCCGGCGGACTTCGCCTTCTGATCAAACGGCTCTTCGACGGCGGGCTTTTGAAGGACGCGCCGACCGTCACCGGGAAGACCCTCGCGGAGGAAGCGGGAAGCGCCGGCGAGACAGTGGGGCAGGAAGTGATTCGCCCGCTCTCCTCCCCGATCAAGCCCCGCGGGGGCATCGCCATCCTCCGGGGCTCGCTCGCTCCCGCGGGCGCGGTCGTGAAGCTCGCCGGCCACGATCGCATGCGCCACCAGGGCCCGGCCCGGGTCTTCGACTCCGAGGAGGACGCTTTCGCGGCGGTCCAGGCGGGAAAGATCCAGGAGGGCGACGTCGTCGTCATCCGCTGGGAGGGACCGAGAGGCGGTCCGGGAATGCGGGAGATGCTCGCCGTCACCGGCGCCATCGTCGGGCGGGGGCTCGGAGACTCCGTGGTCCTGGTCACCGACGGCCGCTTCAGCGGCGCGACCCACGGATTCATGGTGGGGCACGTCGCGCCGGAAGCGGCGGAAGGCGGGCCCATCGCTCTCGTCCGCGACGGCGACCGGATCACGCTCGACGTCGAAGCCCGGAAGATCGACGTCGACGCCGATCTGGAGACCCGGCGAAGCTCGTTCCGGCCGAAGGAGCCGCGTTATCGGACCGGGGTTCTCGCGAAATACGCGAAGCTCGTCGGCTCGGCTTCCGAGGGCGCCGTCACCGGATGAAAAGGCCCTTCACGCAGAGCGGGCAATTGACGCTTCCCCTCGGCGGGGCAACGGGGTGATCGGCGTTGTCGAGCTGGCCGCGGTCTCCTCCGAGATCGTGGAACAGCTCGCACTCCTTGTGAAAGCGGTCCCGAGACGCCGGGACCACCTCGAAGTGGAAATAGGCGTAGTGGCCGACGAAGTTCGCGAGCGCCTCCCGCAGGTCGTAATCGGCGCGGCCGACCCGGGCGCCCACGGCGCGGTCGTAGCCGAGGACGAAAACCCCCGGGGCTCGAGGAGCGCGCGCCTTGAGGACCGAAAGCTCGAGCCGATGAGGCGGTCCCTCGGGCTCCTCGAAAGGGTTCGTCGGGCGGTGGACCTTCGCGGCGGCGAGCCCTAACTGCTCCTCCGCCCGCTCCATCATTTCGCGGACTTCCGCGGAGGAAAGTGCCTGAGTGCTGGCGGGGTTGTCCTGGTTTCTCTTCTCTTCCCGATGGAGCAGCCATTGGATGGCTTCCGCGGAGACCGTGGGCACGCGAATGAACCGAAGGCCGTAGCCGTCGGGCTGGGTCGAGGAGGGCCTTCGGGGCCCGCGGTTCTCCCAGGCGACGACGGCCTCGACTTCCACGATCCGAGAGAGCTCGGGGATGTCGATGGCCACCGAGAGCTGGGCCTGGGGAAGGAGAGTCACCGGGGTCGCCACATAGGCGCCGCCCTGGGAGAGAGTCATGAGCCTGCCCTCGCCGCGGTTCAGGGCGGCGCGAAGGCGGACGTGGTAGCCTTCGATGAAATCGACTCGTCGCGGGGAGGTATGGGTCGCGGAAGACTGCGAAGTCGTCACGATGCCTCGGATCCTCTCCGGCGCGGAGCGGAAAGGCCGAGATTCTTACTCCGAATGCACGACCGGAGTATGAGGAGGATCACAAAATGCCGCTCCAGCTGATGAGCCCCGTCTTCGAGCACCTGGGAAGGATTCCTCGCCGATATACCTGCGAGGGAGAGGACGTCTCCCCGCCGCTCTCCTGGACCGCCCCGCCGCCGGGAACGAAGAGCTTCGCCCTCCTCGTCGAGGACCCGGATGCCCCGGACCCGGAAGCTCCGAAGATGACCTGGGTACACTGGATCTTGTACGACATTCCCGCGGACGTACGAGGGCTCGTGGAGGCGGCGGCCCCCGAGGATCTGCCCGAGGGCGTGCTTTGCGGGCTGAACGACTGGAAGCGGATCGGCTACGGCGGCCCCTGCCCACCCATCGGACGGCACCGCTATTTTCACAAGCTCTACGCCCTCGACGCGATGCTCGAGGACCAGCGCCGTCCGACGCGGGCGAAGCTCCTGAAAGCCATCGAGGGCCACGTCCTCGGCGGGGCGGAGCTCATCGGTACGTATCAAAAGGGAGATTGACTGCGTAGCGGCTCACAGGCTGGCTTCGGAATCGGAGCTAGCATGGCCTGGGAGGGATGAATGCTGACCTGGATTGCGCTTGTCGTCGGGGTCGCGCTGCCGGAGCCCGCGGTCTACCGTGTCGTCGCCGAGGAAAGCCGTATGTCGGTCCACGTGGGGACCGCGGGCCTGTTCAAGATGTTCGGACACGAGCACAACATCCAGGTGAAGGGCCTCGCGGGCCGGGTGGAGTGGAATCCCGAGTCGCCCGCGAGCTCGCTCTTCGTCCTCGAGATCGACGCCGCCTCGCTCGCCGTTGCCGACGAGGAGCTCAGCGAGACCGACCGCGCCCAGGTGCAGTCCGACATGGAGGCCAAGGCGCTCGCGCTCCCGCAGAACCCCCGGATCGTTTTCGAATCGACCGAGGTCCGGGTCGAGAAGGCCGAGGGAGCGAGCCGTCGTGTGAAACTCCGGGGGACGTTGAGCCTGCGGGGCGTAACCAAAGCCGTCGAAGTTCCGCTGACCCTCGACCTCGCCGAGGGGCGCCTGACCGCGAAAGGCGCGATGGAGCTCGCGAGCGGAAACTGGGGCGTCCCTCAGATCTCTGCCGTCGGCGGGTCGGTGAAGACGAAAGAAGAGCTGCAGCTCACCTTCGAGATCGTCGCCGTTCGGGAGTGAGAACAACGGTCGCTGGCGACTTGGACCTCTAACGAGGCGGCGGACCCCACCCCGGTGTCGCGTTCGTCCCTTCGAACGTGAGCTGCCGGATATTCGAGCCGTCGCGGTGCACGGTGAAGATCTGCGGGTCGCCCGCTCGTGTGGAGGCGAAGGCGAGATGGCGGCCGTTCGGAGCCCAGCTCGGGCTCTCGTTCAACCCGCGCTGATAGGTTACCTGACGGATCTGGTTCGTCAGCAAATCGTGGATCACGACGTCGAAGACCCCTCCTCCGATCCGGCTGGCGTAGGCGATCTCGCTGAACTCGGTGGAGGGCGACCAGGCGGGCTCGGCATTGTAGGACCCTTGAAGCGAGATCCGGGTGAGGTTCAACCCCTCCGCATCCATCCGGTAGACCTGCGGCGATCCGCTCCGGTCCGAGGTGAACGCGATCTCCCGGCCCGCCGGAGACCAGGTGGGAGAGACGTCGATCCCCGGATGATCGGTGAGCCGCTGCACGCGGCCGCCGTCTCGATCCATGACGTAGATCTCCGGGTTCCCGTCCTTCGAGGACGAGAAAGCGATTCTCGCGCCATCGGGGGACCAGGCGCCGGGGAATACCATCTTCTCGGACTCGTAGAGAACCCGCGGCGTGGGACCGCCGTCGGCGAGCGCGAGCAGCGGAAACTGTCCTCTCCGAGGATAGGAAACGTAGAGGATGGAGTCGCCTTCCGGAGACCAGCGAGGCGCGAGCTCGAGAAACCCGGCGCCGACCTGTCTCTGGCGCGCCCCGTCGTAGTCCATGCGGCCGATGGTCTTTCTCGGCTCGGAGCCTCGCCGGCTCGAGTAGGCGATCTGGGTCTGGGCGATTCCCAAGATGCCGGCCTTGGCGAGGACGTCGTCCGCGATTCGATGCGCGAGCTTCCGGACCTCGTCCGCGGGCGCGCGATACTCGGCGGCGAAAGCCTCCTTCGCGGCCGCGAGGTCTCGAAACCGCACCTTCGCCACGAGGGAATCCGGCTGGTTCGCGAGCCCGCCCGCGATCAGGACGTCGGCCCTCTGTGAGTCATCCACGATTCGAAAGACCGAAGCGAACACCAGGTCGTCTCGAAGGACCGATGTGAGCTCCGAAGCGACCGCCTTCGCCTCCGGGCTGGCCGGCTCGAAGTCCGCGATGGCGAGGCGGATCTGGCTCACGTTCTGGCCGAGCTCCAGGACCAAGTCGTCGAGCGGCGTTTTCGGTCTATCCTGAAAGGCGAATGCCAGAAGCGCGAGGAGCGCGTGGCCTGCGAAAATGACGAGCGAGAGTCTCTTCATCGAACCAGAGGACAGTGTACTTCGCGCGGACACCGAGGCGCTGACCGCTCTCGTCTTCGGGGCCAGTCGCCTCGTGGTCCTGACCGGCGCGGGAGTGAGCACCGAGTCGGGGATTCCCGACTACCGCGACGAGCGGGGCGAGTGGAAGAGGGACCCGCCTCTGCGCTATCAGGAGTTCGTGGGGAACGAGCGCTCCCGGCGGCGGTACTGGGCCCGGGCGATGGCCGGCTTTCCCGTGGTCCGCGACGCCGAGCCGGGAAGGAGCCATCGGGCGCTCGCGGCCCTGGAGGGGTCCGGCCGTCTCCATCACCTCATCACCCAGAACGTCGACGGTCTCCACCAGAAGGCGGGCGCTCTCAAGGTCGTCGACCTGCACGGGAGGCTCGATCGGGTCCGATGCCTCGATTGCGGAGTCCTCGCCTTCCGTGACGAGTTTCAAGACCGTCTCCAGGTGTCGAATCCCGAGTGGCTCTCCGTCGCCGCTTCCGCCGCGCCCGACGGAGACGCCGACCTCCCGAGGGCGGACTACTCCCTTTTCGAGGTTCCGGCCTGTCTCGAGTGCTCCGGTCTCGTCAAACCCGACGTCGTCTTCTTCGGAGAGTCCGTCCCGAGAGACCGCGTGGACGAGGCGATGTCGCTCGTCGACGAGGCGGATCTCCTCCTCGTCGCCGGCTCCTCTCTCATGGTGTGGTCCGGCTACCGATTCGTGAAGCGGGCGCGCGAGCGCGGAACCGATGTGGTCGCCGTGAACCTCGGAAAGACGCGCGCCGACGGCGAGCTCTCGCTCAAGCTCGAATCCGAATGCGGAGCCGTCCTGGAGCGCCTCGCGCGCGTCGTCGCTTCGGGGAGGCGATAGGGGCATACACCTGTAGCCAGAACGCCGTCACCGTCCTTCGGCGGTGATTGCGTCGTGGGCCAGGAGCTTCGTCCCGTCGACGAGGAAGACAAGGAACGTCATCGAGTCGCCCGCGGAAAGCGTCGTCTCGAAGAGCACAACGTCGTCGAAGGGCTTCGGCGCGAGACTCGCGAACGGCGAGGGCGTGGCGCGAATCCCATCGGAAGTCACCCAGAGAATGCGCCCCGATCGCGCGAAGGCGAGGTACCAGTCCGCCTCTCGTTTCGCCGGGTGCGCGAAGGCGTCGAGCGTGAGGAGCACGGGACCGGCTGTAGCGACGACGCCCTTCCCGTGCCTCCCGTTCACGTCGAGTCGGAGAGCGACCGCGGGGCCCTGAGGCTCGACTTCGACCGCGCCTTTCGATGCCAGCTCGCCCAGCGCCGCGCTATAGGTTTCGTCCTCGAGCGCGGGGGCCCTCAAGGCATCCTTCAGAAACAGGTACATCAGGCGCTGATAGAGGCTCTGGCCTTCGGCGCTTCCTCCACCGCAGGCGATCCGGCAGAGAAAGTCGGTGGGGTTCTCGGGATCGCAGTGCGTCGCTCCGAGAATGCGGACGTCGTCGTTGGGAACGCGCAAGCCGGGGAGCACCGGAACGACGGACGCGAAGGCGTTGCAGGCCGACGGCTCGGAGCGCAGGCTCGCGAAGTCCAGGGGAAGTAGGTCGCTCACGAGAGCGGCGGTCCTCGGCCACGGAACCGCATCGAGGAGCAGGAGTGCCTCGAGCGGTCGACCGCTCTCCGTCAACGCGACCGCCGCTTCGAGGGAAACCGCTCCCCCGGCGCTGTGACCCGCGAGGCCGATGCGCCTTTCGTCGACGAGGCCCGCGATGGAGTCCGTTGGGCTCGAGCTCCGCTCGACGAGCCAGACCACGTGATCCGCGGTGTTTCTGACGTTGCGCAGCTGCGACGGCCTTCCTCCGCCGAGCTTCACGAAGTTCGGAGTCAGGGTCACGATCCCGCGAGAGGCGAGGTAGCGGGCGTTCTCCGCGTGATATCGGCGGTTGCGCGCGAACCCATGGCTCAGGACCAGCGCCGGCCAGGGCGGCCCCGGCAGGCCCACCCTGGGCACGGGAACGAAAAGAGAGTACGGCACGGAGTCTCCGGACGCGGCGGTACGGGTACCTTCCTCCGTTCGAAGCTCGTAGAGCTTTTCCGTCGGAGC
The DNA here is from genome assembly GCA_036820975.1 of Acidobacteriota bacterium. Lineage (GTDB taxonomy): Bacteria > Acidobacteriota > Vicinamibacteria > Marinacidobacterales > SMYC01 > DAISKN01. Next base: position 6,533 of record DAISKN010000254.1, read on the forward strand.
GGAGGACATCCAGAGAAGCACGGCGATAGACGCAACGTTCATGACGGCAATTATTGGGGCACCACAGGCCGGCGGCCACCCGGTTGAATCGGCTCCGGAATCCGGGGTAAGCTCCCGCCGGTTGGGAACGGGGGAACCCAACACCCTCCTGCTCGACCGCTTTCATAGCGGGGTTTTTTCATGTTCGGGTCGTGCCGTATTTGCTATCGTCCGACGGACAAGTGGCAGGATTTCTGTAACGACTGCGCGGTCATGGGCCCACCGCCGAGGCTACGGGTGATTCAGGGCGGTCGAAGCCGATGGGAACGGCCCGGCCCGAAAGGCTCGCGCACCTACCGGTGGCTGCAGCCGGTTCCACGGAGACCGGCGGCGCCGGAGAGAACCAGCTAGGCCCGCTGCCGCAGCTCGACGATCTCTTCGCCGGCGAAGCTCCGCAATCCCACCGCCGTCAGTAGCTCCACCAGGGCGTCGTAGTTCCGTCGGGCTTCTTCCGAAGCATGTACTGAGCGATCTCGCGAAGTCGCCCGGCCTCGGTCACCGGGCCGATCCAGCAGTGCGGCTTGCGGTCGCCGTAGAGGAAAAAGCCCTCGTAGTGCGGGTTCTCGGTGGACTTCATCCACTCCTGCATCAGCACCACCCCCTTGTCGAGGTAGAACGTGTCCATATCGCCCGTATAGAGATGGAGCTTCCCCTCGATCCTGGGCCCGAGGGTCGCCCAGTTCTTCTGCATGTAATAAAGGAGGTCGTAGTTCTCCTTCCAGTAACGGGCCACCTCGGGATCCATCACGCCGGTAAGCTTGTCGAAGACCGGCTCGTAGTAGCCGTCCTCGCCCACGGGCCCGAAGACCGCGGACCAGATGTCCATCTGATACCCCGAACGACCCCTGGTGCCGCACACGAGCTCGAAATGATTCTTCTGCTCCGCCGTGAGCCGCACCTGTCCGAAGGTGTCGCGGATGTTGGATGTCGGCACGCGATACCAGCCGTAGTCCTTGTAGAACGCGTTCTCGTCCTCGTAGATGTCGATTCCCTCGTAGGCCGAGAACGTCACCGGATCGGGGCAGTAAGCCCAGGTTCCGCCGAAGAAGTCCGGGTGGAAGAGCTGGAGCGCGAGAGCTTCCCAGCCTCCGGTCGACCCGCCGGTAAGGGCGCGCGCCCAGGGCTCGCGGAGGACGCGGAATCGGCGCTCGACTTCGGGGATGAGCTCCTGCGTCAAGGCGTCGCCGTAGGGCCCGACGTTCGCGGAGTTCACGGCGTAGGAATCGTCGAAGTACGGGTTCGGGTGCTGGAACGTGACCACGATCATCCGCGGGAAGTCGTCCGCGGTCCAGTCGCGGTGGAGCTCGCCCCCTTCTTCGAAGCGAAGCGGCGCCTCCCGCGAGAAGTGTCCCTGGTGGTAGACGACGGGATAGGAGATCGACGTGGTCTCGTAGTCGCGCGGCAGGAGCACGGTGGCCCCGAGATAGATCGGCCGCCCCCAGAACTTGGTGAGCATCGGGCTTTCGAACCGGAAGCGCTTCACCCAGGCGCTGTCGGGCGGGATCTCGACAGGTGGGATCACCTGGTCGGCGACGAGGGAGACGCGGTATCCGCTCCCGGGGTCGAGGCGGACCCTCTGCACCCGGCTGTGCAGATTGCCGGGCGAGATGTTCCACTTCTGTCCCTCCCATCGGTCGTCGTGCATCCAGACGACGTGCCCGTCGGATCTGCGGAACTCGGAGTACACGTTCACGAACGCCTGGACGAAGTAATCGCCCGGGGGAATCTGGCGCAGCGAAGGCACGGGCGAGCCCAGGTCGCTTTCGTCGAGAATCGCGGCCTGACCGGGCGCGAGACGCTCGACGTCGCGGCCGAAGAACGGGGTTCCCCCCGTCTGGCTGATCTGGAGGCGCGGCTCCTTCTCGTTGGTCCTCGAGATCATGACGTAAACCCGGCCGGTGACTTCCTCGGCGCGGGTCGCCGCGGGGAAGGACACTTCGAACCGCGTCTCCTGGGCTTCCGCGCGACCGGCGAGGAGAACGAGCCAGAGCGACCAGCGTCTCATCCCTCGCTCCTTTCGCTCAGCCCACGTATTGAGTCAGAGAGAACGCGTTTCCCTCGGTGTCCAGCACCTCGGCGAGCTTGATGGGCTCGCCCGGACGGGTCTGGGGCGGGGACGCGATCTTCCCGCCGCCCGCTTCGAGCTCCTTGCACGCGGAGGCGATGTCCCTCACCTGGAGCGACAGGCCGGTTTTCTGGTACTTGCCGGTGCCCCCTCCATGGAGCGCGACGATCGCGTCGCCGAAGGTGAGCTCGGTCCATTCGGGCGACTCGAACGCCACCTTGAGGCCGATGACGTCGCGGTAGAACCTCACCGCCCGGTTCATGTCCTGGGCCATCAGCATGTACTTCACCGATTCGACGTGCATCTCTCTATACTCCTGCTTCCCGCAAGGCTCGCTT
>DAISKN010000255.1:0-8963 GCA_036820975.1 Acidobacteriota bacterium
CATTCCGCGCACGGTCCAGAAGTCCTCCTCGACCACGCTCATCAGAGTGACGAAGTGGACCCCCTTGTGGTCCCAGGAATACGTCGGCTGACCGAAGAGGGACTTCCACTTCTCCCCCAGGTCCAGATACCAGTCGTGCTCACCGACCATTACCCGGAGGGGGGCCTTGACGCCCTTCAGGATCTGGGCTCCGAGGTCGAGCTCTTTCGCCTGCCCGAGCTGGGCGAGGTCTCCTCCGTAGAGAACGAAATCCGGCTGGGGATCCAGCTGGTTCACGTCGTCGACGGCGCGCAGCAGCGAGCGGACGAATCGATCGTTGACGTCCTGCTCGTACAGGTGAGAATCGGAGATGTAGGCGAAGTAGATATCGGACCCGGTCCCGGCCTGGAGAGCGGACAAGCGGACGGGCTGGAACGAGGTGGGTGGAACGATCCCTCTCGTCGCCGCCGCTCCCAGCGCCGCCGCCGATACCTTGATAAACGAACGCCTGTCGAGCGATTTCAGGGCTTGGAAGAACTCGTTCCGCTCTTCCATGTACCGCGTCTCGACGCTCTTGTGTTTCGGCCTCATCGCTTTGCTCCTTCTACTTGATGCGCTCCTCGAAGGCCATCTTCCTTCGAAAGGCCAGGTCATCGTCGCGAAAGGGACGCTTCTGCGCGGCCTGCGCCCTCTGCAGCTCCATCTGTCGCTGGTTCTCGCTTCGGAAGCGATCGTCGGTGAGCGTGAAGAGGAAGGCGACGACCTGATCGATCTCCTGCTCGGTGAGCGCCAGGGCCTCCATGCCGCCGTCCAGATACGGGTTGGCCTCGCCGCCCTTGTTGTAGTGATCCATCACGTCCCACAGAGTCTCGAGGGTTCCGTCGTGCATGTAGGGCTGGGTAATCCCGATGTTCAGAATCATCGAGGTGCGGAACGACCCGATGTCGGAACGATTCCTGGTGACCATGAACCGGCCGAGCTCGCTCAGGTCGGTCCCGATCGCCAGCTCCTCGAGCTTCTCCGCCGAAGGATCCTGCGCGAGAGCGGCGAGCGCGTTCTTCGCCAGGAGCTCGAAATTCTGGGTTCGGGCCGAGACCCCGATGTTGTGGAAGCGGTTGTCGGTCCCGAGCGGATTCGAGAGGTTCATCGGATGGCAGGTAACGCAGCGGGCCTTTTCGTTGAAGAGCCGGAAGCCCTGCTTCGCATCCGCGGAAATCGCGTTCCCGTCGCCGAGGAGGAATCTCCGGAAGGGGGAATCGACGAACACCAGGGTGCGCTCGAAGGCCCCGATGGCGCGCCCGATGTCTTCGTAGTTCACGTCCCGACCGTAAGCGGCCTGGAACATCTTCTTGTACTCGGTATCGCCGGCGATCGCCCTCGCCGCGGACTCACCATCGGGAAAGCCCATCTCGACGGAATTGGTGATGGGCATCCTGGCCTGGTGGTCCAGGCTGGGCGAGCGCCCGTCCAGGAACAACGTCTGCAACAGAGCCGCGTTCATGACCGTGGGCGCGTTCCGGCGTCCGAGCTGCCCGGCAATCCCCTCGGAGGTCTTGCGTTGGTCGGTGAAGGCCCGGGTGACGTCGTGGCAAGTCGCGCAGGACACGGTGGCGTCCTTCGAGAGCCGCTCGTCGAAATAGAGCTTCTTGCCGAGTGCGACCCGCTCGGGCGTCGTGGCGTTGTCCTCGGGAACGAATGCCTGCCAGACGACCGGGTCGAACCCGGGCGGCGCCTCGGCCACGTCCGCCTTGAGCATGAGCTTTTCGAGCTCCTTGATCTGGTAGTCCATGCTCGCCGCTCCGTGCTGCGCCCGGGGAATCTGTCCCTGGCCCGTGAGAGGAAGCGAGACGGCGAGCGACACCGAAAGAGCCAGAGCGCTCGCGAACACCAGCAGCAATTTGTGGAATGAACGGTATTTTCCGTGCATTTTCGTCAACCTCCACGATTTCATTGAGCGGAGAACGCCTTCACTCGACCTGCTCGAGCCCGACCGAGGTGGCCCGAAAGGTGCCTTCGGTCTCCTCGACCAGGTCGGCCCCGGTGAGCTCTCGAACCGCCGAGCGAACGCGGTAGAGAGGCAACCCGGTCTCCCGGGCTACCGCCTCCAGGTCTTTCGAGCTCACGAGCGCCTTCAGGATGGACTCCGCCTGCGAGCTGAGAGTTCCGTCCGGATTCACGCAACCCATATAGCCTTTTCTATAACTCTTTCTTGCAGAAATACCAATCTTTGCACTCGAACCCCTGCTTCATGCGCGCCGCGGCGTCTTCCGTGGTTTTCGGAGGCGGAACGATGACCTTGTCCCCGGGACGCCAGTTCGCCGGCGTCGCGACTCCGTGCTTGTCCGTCGTCTGCAGACCGTCCACCAGCCGCAGGATCTCGGCCATGTTGCGGCCCGTGGTCAGCGGGTAATATATCATCGCGCGCAAGACGCCCTTGTCGTCGATGACGAAGACCGCCCGGCTCGTCTCGGTCTTGCTTTCTCCCGGCATGATCATCCCGTACTTCGATGCCACTTCCTTGTTCAGGTCGGCGATGATGGGAAACGGGATGGAAACCCCGAACTTCTCCTCGATGTTGCGGACCCACGCAATGTGGGAGTAGGTGCTGTCGATGCTGAGCCCGAGGAGCTCCACCTTTCTCTTTCGAAGCTCGGGGGCGATCTCCGCGAACGCGATGAACTCCGTGGTGCACACGGGAGTGAAGTCCGCGGGATGACTGAACAAGATGAGCCAGCTCCCCTTGAAATCGCTCAGACGAAGGGTTCCATGGGTAGTCTCCGCCTCGAAGTCGGGGGCGGCTTCGCCGAGGCGCGGAAGACCCCTGGGACCGGTCTCTTCCACTGTCTGCTTTGCTGATTCAGGCATGATTTCCTCCTTCTTGCTTGGAGACAAGATTGCAAGAAAGGATTCTCGACATCGCTGCAAAACATAGGAGCAAGATACGTGCCGCCGCCAATCGATCGGAGCCCCCTGAAATACCGGGGTTCCAGGTGGAAACCCACGTGAACGCGGGACTCTCCCCTGCGTTCTGCGGCTCCTCACCCATCGGGGTCCACGGAGTTGGTCTTTTCGCTCCGCCCGATTCTCTCAGGGTAGGGCGACGCCGTTTCTCCTTTGGTAGGCCTCGCGATACAGCGCTTCGTAGTGTTCGGCGGCGCGGGTCCAGGAGAAGTCCAGATTCATCCCCCGACGCCGCATCGCATCCAGGTCGCGAGGGCGGCCGAAGTAGGTGGAGAGCGCCCAGCCCACGGTGTCCGCCAGGCTCTTCGCATCGAGCCGATGGATCACGAACCCCGTGCCCTCTCCCGTGGCCTCGTCGTAGTTCTGGACGGTATCGGCCAGTCCGCCGGTCGCGTGAACGATCGGGAGGGTTCCGTAGCGGAGGCTGTACATCTGGTTGAGCCCGCAGGGCTCGAAGCGCGACGGCATGAGAAAGAAGTCGCATCCCGCTTCGATGCGGTGGGCGAGGCCGTTGTCGAACCCGATCCGGGCGCGGAACTTCTCCCCCCGGGCGCGCGAGAGCGCGGCGAAGTACTCCTCGGCGTCCGAATCCCCGGAGCCCAGGAGCACGATCGAAAGGTCCCAACCGAGAAGTCGTTCCATGGCCTGGGCGAGCAGGTCGAACCCTTTTTGAGGCGTGAGGCGGGAGACGGCGCCGAAGAGCGGGGTCTTCGCGCGCACCGGAAGCCCCATTTCCCGCTGCAGCTCCCGTTTGCAGATCGCTTTGCCGGAGAGCTCGAGAGCGCTGTACCGGGCGGGAAGGTGTCGATCCGTCTCCGGGTTCCATTCTCCGGTGTCGATTCCGTTCAGGATTCCGTGGAGGTCGGAGCTTCGAGCCGCGATGACTCCGTCGAGACCGGCGCCGTGCTCCGGACGCTGGATCTCTTCCGCATAGGTAGGGCTCACCGTCGACACAAGAGTGGCGTGGACGAGCCCCCCCTTCATGAGATTCATCGCTCCATAGTGCTCGAGCTCTCCCGGGACGTAGTGCTCGCGGCCGAGACCGGTCACGAGGAGCCCGCCTCCGTCGAAGACTCCTTGAAAGGCCAGGTTGTGAATGGTGAAGAGGGTGGCGGTGCGCTGCAGTGGAGCTCCGCGATAGAGGGTGTTCAAGTAGACGGGAACGAGAGCTGTCTGCCAGTCGTTGGCATGGACCACATCCGGTTCGAAGCCGAGAGCTCTCGCGAGCTCGAGACAGGCCCTGGAGAAGAAGGTGAAGCGCTCCAGGTTGTCGGCGTAGCCGCCCCCATCGGCGGGACCGTAGACTTCCGGGCGATCGAAATAACCGTGGTGCTCGAGAAAGTAGATCGGGACGTCGCTCCCGGGAAGGGCGCCCATGCGGACCCCCGCCCTCGTCGTCCCGTAGTACATGGGCACCTCGACAGCGCCATCGAGGCGCTCGAGCTCGTCCCAGCGGATTCCGCGGTAAAGGGGCATCACCACGCGCACGTCGATTCCGCGGGCCTTCAGCGCCTTGGGCAGCGCCCCGGCGACGTCGCCGAGCCCCCCCGTCTTTCGAAACGGCGTCACCTCGGAGCTGACGAAGAGAACCTTCAACGGCATGATTCAGGCGGCGTAGACGCGATAGTCGATATCGGGAAAGAGATTGTCCTCGAGCTCCAGCCGGCGCAGAAAATCAGCGTCCACGCCGCCCGCTTTGAGCTGGTCGTACAGGTGATTGAAGCGGATGATGTGCTCGTTGACGCGGCGGTTGGCATAGGGAGTCGTCGTCCCCGTGGACAGGATGAACGGCCAGTCGCTCGACTGAGCCAGCATGAGCTCGCGGGCCGCCTGGTTGAGGGCACGGCGAAGGAGCGGATCGGCCTCGTTCGCGCGCTCCTTCGCGAGCTCGACCATACGTTCACCCGCGGCGTGCACGTGCGGCCAGATCCAGGCGTTGGTCTCGTTCAGCCACTGCTCGTTGAAGCCCTTCAGTCCCCACGAGGAGGCCGAAGGAGTGACTCTCTGGTTCGTCGGGTGGCGCTCGAGGTAGAGGCCGGGGGTCATGCACTCGATGATCTGCTGATCGAAATGGAGCTGGCGGAAGACGTCGCCGAGGAACACCGGGCCCTCGAACCACCAGTGGCCGAAGAGCTCGGCATCGTAGGGGCTCACGATGAGCGGCGGACGATCCATACCGGCAGCAAGACGCTCGACTTGCTTCTCCATATTGCCGCGGAAGTGCGCCGCGTGAAGGCCAGCCCTCCCGCGCGCGACCTCGGGGTCGTAGACCCATTTGTCGTGAAGGTGCTCGTGAGTGATGGCGTAGTACTTGAATCCGGTGTAGAGCCGGTGCCCCTCGGGATGCACGTGAGGGCCGATGTAATCCAGGGAAAGGTCGAATCCAATGTCCCGATAGAAATCCCGGTAATGGGGGTCTCCCGGATATCCGTGCTCGGCGCTCCATACCTGCTCGGAGCTCTCGGTGTCCCGCGCGAACGCCGCCACACCCGAAGGACAGTAGACGGGCGCGTAGACGTCGTAGAGGGGCGGCTCATCGGCGTGGAGGAGGGCATGGGAGTCGACGACGAAGTAGCGGATTCCGGCCTCGCGGAGGAGCTCGTCGACTCCGGGCACGTAGCCGCACTCGCCGAGCCAGAGGCCCCGGGGACGAAGGCCGAAGTGCTTCTCGTAGAGCTCCGCCGCGGTATGCACCTGGGCGCGCAGCACCGGCCAGTTCTGATCGAGAAGAGGAAAAAACGCGTGCGTCGCCGTCGAGGTGATGATCTCGAGGAAACCCGCCTCCTGTAGCTTTCGATAGGCGTGAACCAGGTCTCCCTGGTGAGAGCGCCAGAGGTGCCTCAGGTTCTGGAACCGCTCCTGATACATCAGCGCGAGGCGCTGGTAGGAGGGCTGGTCACGGGTTCGATCGATCTCCTTCTCCGCCAGGAGAACGAGCTCATCGAGGTGGGAGGCCGCACGCTCCTTCAGGAGATCGTCGGTGAGCATCGATACCAGGGGCGCGGAAAGGGAGAGAGTGCAGCGGAAAGCAACGCCGTCTCGAGCGAGGTCCTCGAACATTCGAAGCAGCGGAAGGTAGGTGTCGACGATGGCTTCGTAGAGCCACCGCTCCTCCATCACCGTAGGGTCGTCGGGGTGCCGGACGAACGGCAGGTGGGCGTGAAGCACGAGGGCGAAGTAGCCGGCGCCCATCGCGGGTCAGCGTCGCCCGCTCGCCCCGCCGAGTCTTCGCCCGCTCCCGCCGCCGGCGAGCTTCTCGCTGGCAGCGACGTACCTCCGCTCGCTCGCGCCTCGAAGGAGCCTCTCGCTCGCGGCGGCGTATATCCGCTCGCTCGCGCCCCCGAGACGGCGTTCGCTCGCCCCTCGGTAAAGAAGCTCCGATGCGCCCGAAAGCCTCAGCTCGCTCGCGCCCCGAAACCGTCTTTCGCTTCCACCGAGGAGCGCCGAGCTTCCGGCCATTCGCTTTGGAGTACCCTCGATCGACGTTTCCAGACCGCTCTCGACCGCCCAGGATCGATAGATCGTCCATCGGGAGAGCACGCGCCGCTCCTCGAAGGCGCCAAGGCCGCGAACGACCACCTGCCAGGGGCCGAACACCACGTGAGTGCGGCCGTCCACCTCGAAGCTCGTCCCCTCACCGCCGTGGGTTTCCCACACGGGCTCGAACACGTTCACCGCCAGCGTGAACGGTCCCTCCTCCCAGACGCGCATCGTAATCGGGCCTTCCCAGCGTTCCTGGACCTCCCGCTCCAGCCGAACCTCGACCACGCTTTCCTCCGGAGGACCGGCAGGCTCCATGGGAGCCGAGGGCCCCGGCGAAACGTGAACGGGCCCGGCCGCTGGGACGTGTGCAAACCTCGCGCTTCGCGGGGCGGGGGGCTCGGGCGCGCCCCCCGCTCTCGGTTCCGTGATCCGGGCCGGTTCCGCCGAAGATCGAACGGTAAGCCACTGGGGCTCCCGATAGGGCGCGGGCCGGCGCCTCGGGAAGATCACTTTTCCGGACCGGGCGATTCGGGCGAAATAGCCCTCGTGGGACTTCATTCCGATCTCCACGAAGGCCTCGGACCCCGCCTTTCCGACGTCGAAAAACCACTGCCGGGATCCGTTCTCGACTCGATGATCGAAGTAGCTGTGAGCGTTCGTCCCGTCGAAGAGACGGCCCGTGGTGTCGTATACGCGAAGGGTGAGCCACGCGGCAGAAACACCGGCCCCGAGCTTCTCTCGCGCGCGCTCCCTGGCTTCGTCGGTGACCTCCCAGTACACGTAAAGGCGCTCGGGATCGACGGGAAGGGCTCGGACCCGATCCCGTCCGTAGGACCAGGGGATGTGCTTCGGAGGGGGTTCCCGCGGCCCGGTCGAGGAAGGCTCTCTATCGGTGAGCGAGTACTTGTGCGCCTCGAACTCCGCGCGGCTCCTCGCGGCATGCTCCACGACGGTCGGCTCCGCGGGAGTCGTCGTGTCTCGAGCCTTCTCCTTCTCTCGAGGGATTTCGCCCCCCTGAACAGCGCGCCAGAGGCGATCCACCAGCTCGTCTTTGCGGAGCCGGGAGAGACTCTCGAGACCGAGCAGGCGCGAGGCGGATAGGAGCTTCGCGCGGGAGGCCCCCGCAAGGGTCTCTTTCACGAGAGACCCTGTTTCCGGCTCTCCGAGGATCTTCCGGAGCTTCGCCTCGAGGCGAGGCATCCCCGAGCCCGCGGGTTTCTTCCTTCGAACGGTTCGTCGTTTCGTCATCTTGGCGCACTGCCCGTCTCAAACGCTCGCATTCTAGCAGAGGCCGGGATCGAGTACGTGAACCATGAGACCAACGGCGGATTCGATCTGGACGTCCTCACCATCGGTTTCGCCCGCCGCGCGACCAGCTACAAGCGGGCGGATCTGCTCCTGCACGAGCCGGAGAGGCTGCGACAGATTGGCTCCCACGTCGGTCGGCTGCAGGTCGTCTATGCGGGAAAGGCCCACCCCGATGACGTGGACGGGAAAAAGCTCATCGAGAGGATTTTCCAGGTGAGAGCGTCCCTCCGGGGGAGGTCAGGATCTCCTACCTCTCGAACTACGAGATGAGCCTGGCTCGCCGGATCGTAGCCGGGGTCGACCTGTGGCTGAACCCTCCGCAGCCGCCTCTCGAGGCCTCGGGAACGAGTGGCATGAAAGCTGCACTGAACGGGGTGCCCAGCCTGAGTGTTCTGGACGGCTGGTGGATCGAGGGACACGTGGAAGGCGTCACCGGCTGGTCGATCGGCGGATCCGCCGAGAGTCGAACGGACTCCGTGGCGGATGCCGCAGCGCTGTACGACAAGCTGGAGAGCTCGGTTCTTCCGACGTTCTATCGAGAGCCCGAGCGATTCATCGACATCATGCGGCACGCCATCGCGCTGAACGGGTCCTTCTTTCACACCCAGAGGATGCTTTCGGAGTACATCTCCAAAGCCTACGACTCGGAGCCGCCTCAAAGCGCGTCATGACCCGAAACAAAAGAACGAGGTGAATCATGGATACCTATATGATGATGACCAGGCTTTCTCCCGAAGCCTTGACGAAGCCCGATGCGGTCGAAAACCTCAATCGCCAGGTGGAGGACCGCATCAAGGCCGAGTGCCCCGAAGTGAAATGGCTCGCCAACTACGCGGTTCTCGGGCCCTGCGACTACATCGACGTCTTCGAGGCCCCGAGCTCGGAGACGGCGACCAAGGTCTCGCTTCTTGTGCGCTCGTTCGGTCACGCGACGACCGAGACCTGGATCGTCACTCCCTGGAAGCGATTCCTCGAGTTCGCGAAAGCGATGAAGAGTTGATCAATCGGAATGGAGCTGCTTCCGCCGGGCCGAGGTAAGGGCGCTCGCAATCTTCCAACCTCGCTCGGCGAGCTCGTCGGCCTGCTTGATGAGAAGCCATTGCCCCTCTCCCTTCTTGAAGCGGACGAGGGTGAACCCGCCCTTGAGCTTTCGGCCGTTCAGGACGAAGCTCAGCTTGCCGCGGGCTAGATCTCCCTCGGGATCGTCGCTCGCCGTGAAGGTTCCTCGATCC
>DAISKN010000256.1:0-8907 GCA_036820975.1 Acidobacteriota bacterium
CCGAGACCCCGGGCGGTCGCCAGAACGCTCCCTGCGCTTCGATGCGCCGGTTCTCGAGGTCGAGCTCCAGGTAGGTTCCCGGCTGCAGCTTGTAGACGTTCTCGAAGAGGGTCCGGGGCCCGAGGGTGAAGCGGAAAGTGAAGTACTCCGAAAGCGCCGACCGATCGACGCGACGGGGAACTCCGTGCTCGAGGATGGCCTTGATCTCGGACGCGAAGATGAAACGCTCTCCGTCCCAGTAGTAGTACAGGGGCTTGATGCCGAACGGATCGCGGGCCAGCAGCAGCCGTTTCCGCTCGCGATCGTAGATCGCGAAGGCGAACATGCCGTTGAGGCGGCTCAATAGGTCGATGCCGTAGCAGCGGTAGCCGTGAAGAACGACTTCACCGTCCCCGCGCGATCGAAAGCGGTACCCCTTCGCCTCGAGCTCCGATCGAAGCTCTTTGAAGTTGTAGATCTCGCCGTTGTAGATCATCCAGAACCGGCCGTCTGGGTCCGACATCGGCTGGTTCGACTGCTCGGAGAGGTCGATGATACTGAGCCGCCGGTGACCGAGGCTCACGTGGTCGTCGACGTACCGGCTTCCGTGGTCGGGCCCCCGATGGGCGAGGGACCGGTTCATGGCGTCGATCAGCGTTTCGCTACGATGGTTGAATCCGCTGATTCCGCACACAGATGGACTACATCCTACGCGGATCGGCGGATCGGCAGCAAATGAACGAGGCGCTCGACTACATCGGCTGAGGGTCGAAGCTCCAACGCCCGCGCCGGGTGGGCTTCGAGAGCTCGCGCCGAAGCGCCTCGAGGTACCGCGCGCGGGAAATCGCGCGCGCGCCGAAGCGCGCGAGATGAGACGTCTCGACCTGGCTGTCGATGAGATCGATCTTCCACCGGGCGAACTGCTCCACCAGAGCGACGAAAGCGATTTTGGATGCGTCGCTCGCCCTCGCGAACATCGACTCGCCGAAGAAGACACCTCCGAGCGAAACCCCGTAGAGCCCTCCGACGAGCTCTCCCCCGCTCCAGGCCTCGGCCGAGTGCGCGAAGCCGAGCCGGTGAAGCTCCGCGTACGCCGCTTTCATTTCGTCGGTGATCCAGGTCCCGCGCTGACCCGGGCGCGGCACCCTGGAGCAGGCGTCGATGACGTCCTCGAAAGCTTCGTCGAGCGAAAGCCGCAGGCCGCTCGCCCTCCGCACCCTCGCAAGCCTCCGCGGAACCCGGAACGCCGCGGTGGTCAGAACGAACCGGGGATCGGGCGAGTGCCAGAGGATGGGCTCGCCTTCCGAGTACCAGGGAAAGATGCCCTGGGAGTAGGCGGCGACGAGGCGCTCGGGGCTGAGGTCTCCGCCGACGGCGAGAAGCCCGTTCTCGGCGTGATCCACGGGAGGGAACAGGATCTCGTCGTCGAGAAGATAGACCGGCATGAAGCGGAATCAGGCGTCCGCGGGCTCGGGCTCCTTCGAAGGGGCGCTCGCGGGATCTACGGTGAAGGTGAGCTTCTCGGACTCGAGCCCGATGGTGACGGTGCCTCCGTTCTCGAGCTCTCCGAACAGGATCTCGTCGGTCAAAGGATCCCGGACCTCGGACTGGATGAGACGCGAGAGCGGTCGGGCGCCGTACCGCGGGTCGTAGCCCTTCTTCGCCAGGTAGGCCCTCGCCTCGGGCGTGAGGGTGAAGGCGACGCGCCTCTCGCGGAGCTGCGCCTCGAGCTCGAGGACGAACTTCTCCACGATGGTCTCCATCACCTCCATGGTGAGCGGGTCGAAGCTCACGATGGCGTCGAGCCGGTTTCGAAACTCCGGGCTGAAGACCTGCTCGATGGCCTTCTTTCCCCGCTGGGGAGCGTCCTTCGCGGTATCGCTGGCGAAGCCGATCCCGAGCGCGTTCATCTCCCGCGAGCCCGCGTTCGAGGTCATGATCACGATCGCCTGACGGAAGTCCGCCTTCCTTCCGGTGTTGTCGGTCAGGGTGGCGTGATCCATCACCTGAAGGAGGATGTTGAAGAAATCGGGATGGGCCTTCTCGATCTCGTCGAGAAGGACGACGCAGTAAGGGTGCTGCCGCACGGCGTCGACCAGAAGACCGCCCTGGTCGAAACCGACGTAGCCCGGGGGGGCGCCGATGAGCCGAGCCACCGAGTGCTTCTCCATGTACTCGCTCATGTCGTAGCGGAGGAACTCGTTTCCGAGATGGCGCGCGAGCTGGCGGGCAAGCTCCGTCTTTCCGACTCCGGTGGGTCCGGTGAAGAGGAAGCAGCCCGCGGGGTGATCGGGATGGCCCAAGCCCGCCCGCGCGCGCCGGATGGCGCGGGAAACGAGATCCACGGCGTGCTTCTGGCCGAAGACCACGCGGTTCAGCGACTCCTCGAGCGTCCGCAGCCGCTCTCGGTCCGAGGCCGACGCCTGCTTTTCGGGAATTCGGGCGATGCGGGCGACGACCCGCTCGATCTCGGGAACGTCGACGGTGGGCTTTTCGTCGGCGCCTGCCGATAGCCGCATCATCGATCCGGCCTCGTCGATGACGTCGACGCCGCTGTCGGGAAGCCGGTACTCTCGCAGGTGGCGCTGCGCGAGGCGCACCGCGGTCTCGAGCGCGCCCTTGGTGTAGACCACGCGGTGATGCTCCTCGTATCGGGACCGGAGTCCCTCGAGGATCTTCACCGACTCCTCGAACGTCGGCTCGTCCACCGCGATCTTCTGGAGCCTCCGGTGGAGCGCCCTGTCCTTCTCGAGGTGCTTGAACTCCTCGAACGTCGTCGACCCCACGAGGCGCACCCGGCCTTCGGTCAGGATGGGCTTCACCAGGTTCGCGAGATCCATGGTGCCGCCGGTCGTGGCGCCCGCGCCGACCATGGTGTGGAGTTCGTCGATGAACAGAATGGGCTTCTCCCGTTTCTCGAGGGCGGAGATGACCGCCTTGAAGCGCTCCTCGAAATCGCCGCGGTAGCGGGTCCCGGCGAGAAGCGCTCCGGAGTCGAGCGCGAAGATCTCGGCGCCCTTCAGGATCTCGGGAACGTCGTCCGAGATGAGCCTCTGGGCCAGTCCCTCTACGAGCGCGGTCTTCCCGACCCCGGCGTCGCCCACGAACACGGGATTGTTCTTGCGGCGCCGGCACAGGACCTCGAGAGCGCGGCGGATCTCGGGGGCCCTGCCGATGAGAGGGTCGAGGAGCCCTTTGCGCGCGCGCTCCGTCAGGTTGACGGCGAAGCTGGAAAGCGGGTCCGCGCCCGCCCGCGGCCCGTCCTCGTCGCCCTCTCCCGCGGTCGCCGGGGACCCGGAGGGAATCCGCGGAACCTTCGAGATTCCGTGGGAAATGTAATTAAGGATGTCGAGGCGGGTGACGTTCTGGGCCTCGAGAAGCTTCGCCGCCTGGGAGCGCCGCTCCTGGAGGAGGGCCGCCAGGGCATCTCCGACGTCGGCGTCTGTCTTTCCCGAACTCTGCACGTGGAGGACCGTCTTCTGGAGCACCCGCTGGAACGCGAGGGTTTGAATCGGCTCCTGGCCCGAGTCCTTCGGAAGAAGCTCCACCCCTTCCTCCAGGTGCGTTTTGAGGTCGTCGCGCAGGCGGTCGAGATCGACGCCGCAAGCGGTCAGGATCTCCTCGCCCTTCGCGTCGTGGGCGATCGCGAACAGGAGGTGCTCGAGGGTGAGGTGCGCGTGGCGTCTCGAGTCCGCCTCGCGATACGCCAGGCTCAGAACCAGCTCCAGATTCGTCGTGAACATCAGATGAATTTCCTTTAGGTGCTCAGTGCCCTGGGGCCCCGCCGCCACGGCTCGGCCTGTCCGGCGCTTCCGCCTCCGCCCTCCGGGCTCCGGCGGGACCTCGCGGCAGCTGCGAAAGGGGATGCCGCTCGGGCAGGCTGCGCATGAATTTCGAGCGCCCTGGTGTGCCTCATTCCGGCTCGATGCTGCAGCGCAAGGGGTGACCCGCCTCTTTGGCCCGCTCGTCCACCATGACCACCTTGGTCTCGGCGACCTCGAACGGATAGATGCCGGCGATACCCGTGCCCAGCGAATGAACGTGCATCATGACCCGATAGGCCTCGGCAGGCGACT
This sequence comes from Acidobacteriota bacterium, assembly GCA_036820975.1. Lineage (GTDB taxonomy): Bacteria > Acidobacteriota > Vicinamibacteria > Marinacidobacterales > SMYC01 > DAISKN01. The sequence goes on from DAISKN010000256.1 coordinate 4,056, forward strand.
TGGCGAAGACCGACTCCAGGATGGAGATGACAAACTCCATCGTGGTGTAGTCGTCGTTGTGGAGCAGTACTTTGTAGAGCTTCGGCTCCTCGGTTTTGGGCCGCTTCTTTTCCGCGACCCCACCTTCTCGCCTGCGGTCGGCGTCACTCACTACCCTATTCTAGCAGGGGGAGCGCGCCTCCGGCGGAGGCCGAAGCTATTTCGAGGGAATTGGAGTAGAAAGGCGGACGATCAGGAGCCGCTGGGGGAGCTTGCAGTCTCCGAGGCAGCCGCGGCCATCGCCTTCTGCCCCTTGAGGATGGCGCACCAATCCTTGTGCTGCTCGATGGGCATCCCGCACTCGACGCAGACCCGGATCCGCTTCTTGGCCTCCGGCTTCTGTCCAAACAGCTTTCCCAGGAACGACATCTTGGGCTCCTCCCGTTGTTGTTATGACGATACGGCAGGCCCGAAGGTTTTGTTCAAAATGCTGGTGTGAGAAAAAGGGGAAGGGGAGATAGGGGGAAGCGAGATGATTTATCCCCCTTATCTCCTTATCTCCCCATCCCCCTTCTTACACTCTTATAATCTCGCGCATGGCTAGCTCTCCGGTCGAAGCGGTTGTGCCCAAAGTGCGGGATTGGTTTCGGGATTTCCACCAGAACCCCGAGCTCGGGCTCGAGGAAGTTCGAACGTCCGGAATCGTCGCCGCCCACCTGCGGTCTCTCGGGCTCGAAGTACGGACGGGGGTGGGAAAGACGGGAGTGGTGGGCCTGCTGAAGGGGTCGAAGCCCGGCCCCACGGTCGCGCTCCGCGCCGATATGGACGCCCTCCCGGTCACCGAAAAGACGGGCCTTCCCTATGCCTCGACCGCGAGGACCGCCTATCGGGGTGAAGAAGTCGGGGTCATGCACGCCTGCGGCCACGATTCCCACACCGCGATCCTCATGGGAGCGGCCGAGGTGCTGAGCGCGCGGCGGGAGGAGATCGCGGGGTCGGTCATGCTCCTCTTCCAGCCGGCGGAGGAAGCGGCGCTTCCGGGGGAACGCAGTGGGGCGGAGCTGATGATCGAGGACGGGGTCTTCGATGCCGTGAAGCCCGACGCCGTCTTCGCGCTCCACACGACGCCCCGGCTCCGGACGGGCCACTTCATGACCCGCGAGGGGCCGATCATGGCGAGCGAGGACAACGTGATCCTGACCGTCCGCGGCCGGGGAACCCATGCCTCGCGCCCCTGGGACGGAATCGATCCCATCGCGGTCTCCGCTCAGATCGTGAACGCCGTCCAGACGATCGTGAGCCGCCAGGTGAACCTCGCCACCGCCCCCGCGGTCGTCACCTTCGGCCTGATTCGCGGCGGGACGCACGCGAACGTCATCGGAGACGAGGTCCGCCTCGAGGGAACCATCCGCTCCTTCGATCCCCGGATGCGCGCCGACATCCAGGAGCGGCTGAAGCGAACGGCCGAGGGCATCGCCGGAAGCTTCGGCGCCGCGGCCGCCGTCGAGATCCGCCCCGTCAATCCCGCGACGGTGAACGACCCCGGGCTCGTTCGCCGCATGCGTCCGACTCTGGAGGCGGTCGCGGGCAGGGAGGGAGTCTTCGAATGCGAGCTCATCCTCGCGACCGAGGACTTCGCGAACTTCGCGATGCTGGTCCCGGGCATGTATGTCTTCATGGGCGTGACCGGTCCGGAGCGCGACCCAGTCGAGGCTGCCTTCAACCACTCGGCCTATTTCCAGGTGGACGAGGAGACGTTCGCGCCCGGAGTCGAAATGATGACCCGGCTCGCGCTCGACTTTTCCGGCCGTCAGTCGCGGTAGTCGGGCTCCTCGCGCTCGAGGATCCGCAGGAGCGCTTCGAAGTGCTCCCGGGCCTGCTTCGCGAGGTTGTTCGGCCGGTCCTCGCGGACGTAGCCGCGGGCGATCTCGTCGGGAATCGACCGAAGACGCCCGCCCGTCGCCTGCGCGAGCACCTGCACCTTGGCCGCGCGCTCCAGAAAATACAGGTCGTCGAAAGCCCTGGCGACGGAAGGTCCGGCGACGACGACTCCATGGTGCGCGAGAAACAACACGTCCCGTTTGCCCAGGACCGAGGCAAGGCGCTCTCCTTCCCGGGCGTGGTCCGCTGCGCCCTGATAGAGGTCGTCGTAGGCGATGCGGTCGTGAAACCTCAGCGCGTTCTGGCTCGCGGGCAGAAGCCGGCCGTTCTCGAGCAGAGTCAACGCGGTCGTGTAGGGTTGGTGGGTGTGAAGGACCGCGTGGGCGTCGGGCCGGGCCTTCAGAATCCTCGAGTGGATGAAGAACGCCGAGGGCTCGACCTCACCCTTGCCCTTCAGGACTCTGCCCTCGGGATCGACGAGGAGGAGCCGGCTCGCGGTGACCTCGCGGAAGTGCAGGCCGTGGGGAATGACGAGAAAGCTCTCCCCCGCCCGGGCGGTGAAGTGGTTCGAGATGCCCTCGTTCAGATCGAGCCTCGCCGCGAGCCGGTACGCCGCGGCGAGCTCGATGCGGACGCGTCTCGTTTCCTTCACGTCAGTCCTCCGGCTCCCCGGCGAAAAGACTCCGGTACTCCTTCTCGAGCGCCTTCGCCCGCTTCGACGAGATCCCGCCCAGGGCCTCGACGGCGTGCCGGAGGCGGACGCGCACCAGGTCGAGCCCCAGGATCTCCATGGAGCGGAAGAGCGGGGTCGAGGCTTCGGCGCCCGTCAGCGCCACGTAAAACGGCCGGCTAAGGTCGCGGAGCTTGACGTCGAGCTTCCCTTCGAGATCGCGGAAGCATTTCTCGACGGCATCGTGGGTGAGCTCCGGGAGGGCCTCGAAGAGCCAGATCGCCATCTGGAAGATCCCGGCGAGCTCCTCCGGGGTCTTCCCCTTCAACTGGAGCTTCTCGCGATCGACGGGGACACCGTCGGCGAAGAAGAACGCCGTGAGGTAACCCCAGTCGGAGAGCGTCTCGAGCCGCGGCTGCGCCAGAGGGACGATGCGGAGAAGGTGCTCGTCGGAAAGCGCCCATTTGCGAAGCTCGGCGAGGAGCGCCTTAGGGTCGTAGCTTTCGCGGACGTAGCGGGCGTTGAGCCACCGCAGCTTCTCGACGTCGAAGACCGGCCCGCCGAGGGAGAGCTTCTCGAGCTCGAAGTGCCGGATGAACTCCTCGAGGGTGAACTTCTCGTCCCCCTCTGCCCGGGTCCAGCCGAAGAGGCCCATGAAGTTCACCATCGCCTCGGGGAGGAAGCCCGCGCGGCGGTAATAGCGGATGGACGTCGGGTTCTTGCGCTTCGAGAGCTTGGTTTTGTTCGGGTCGTTGTTCCGGAGAAGCGGCAGGTGGCAGAAGATCGGAGGCTCCCAGCCGAAGTGCTCGTAGAGCTGCACGTGCTTGGGGACGGAGCTCAACCACTCCTCTCCGCGAATCACGTGGCTGATTTCCATGAGATGGTCGTCGACCACGTTCGCCAGGTGGTAGGTGGGAAAGCCGTCGGATTTGAGGATCACCTGGTCGTCGACGGATGCCCAGTCCTTGCGGATCTCCCCGCGGAGGAGATCCTGGAAAACGCAGTCCCCCTCTACGGGAACTTTCATCCGAACGACGTGAGGCTCCGCTTGCGCCCTTCTGTCGGCCTCCCCGGCGGGGATCGCGCGGCACAGACGGTCGTAGCCGGGAAAGACTTTCGATTCGATGTGCTCGGCCCTCATCGCGTCGAGCCGTTCCCGGGTGCAGAAGCACCGATAGGCGTGGCCCTTCTTCAGGAGCTCCTCCACGTGCTCGCGGTAGATCGGGAGCCGCTCGCTCTGGCGGTAGGGAGCATGGGGACCGCCCACGTCCGGGCCCTCGTCCCAGGAGAGGCCGAGCCATCTCAGGGATTCGAGAATCGAGAGCTCGGATTGCCTCGTCGATCGGGCTCGGTCGGTGTCCTCGATCCGGAGGAGGAACTTCCCTCCGTTCTTCCGGGCGAAGGCGTAGTTGAAGAGCGCCTGATAGGCGGTTCCCACGTGAGGATCCCCGGTGGGAGACGGGGCGACGCGGACCCGAACCCCCCGGAGAGATGTTTCAGCCATAGGAAGGAGATTCTAGCGCCAAAGCACCCCGGAGCCGCTTCGACGGAAGCGCAGGCCCATGCCGCCGTAGCCCTGGCGCAGGCGATCAAACAGTCAGACGGTGGTGGTAGGTCCACCACTCGAGGAGCAGGAGAGCGAGCGCGAAGAGGACGAGCCCGACCCAGAGCTCTCCCCGCCCTCGAGATTCCGCGGATTCCGCCGCGGGCCTGCCGGACTCCGCGCCCGCGGCGAACGAAGAGGCGTTCACGGCGGTGATGCGCGGGCTCAGGAGGTTCGCCGAGACCATCAGCTCTCCCCCGGCCCCCCGCACCGAATACAAGCCGGGCCCAGCCGGCGAGAACGACGTGCGTCCCCCCGAGGTTCGCGACGGAACGCCCTGCCCCTCGATGTCGGTCACCACTCCGCTCTGGACGGCGACGGCGACCATGCCGAGGCTCGAGGCCACGACCTCGGTGCCGGAGAGCCAGCTCACCGCGTTCGTGAGGAAGACGGGAAAGCTCGACTGGTACGGAAGGTTGGAGTCCTCGAGCGCGAACGTGAGCATCGCGAACCGTGTCGGCGTCTCGGAGACGAGAATCAGGGGCTCCTCGTCGCTCCCCGCGACCACCTGATGGGCGCCCCGGGAGACGAGAGCCGCCCTCTCCACGACGACGTCGTCGAGGGAAACGTGGTCCATCAAGGGGTGCTCCTCGGTGACGTTATAGCTCAGGGAGATGGTGGGTTTCGTCTTGTCGATCTTAATGACAGGGATGGTCTTTTCTTCTTCTATGTTGCCGACCTTGTCAATCGCATCGGCCACAAGTTCGCCGATGAGCGGG
>DAISKN010000257.1:0-8831 GCA_036820975.1 Acidobacteriota bacterium
AATCAAGACGCTGCAAATCTTTTGTAAAGGATGTAAAAGCCGCCGCGGAACGTCTTTCGCGCCTTTGGCTCGCGTAAAATGAATCACCATGGTGACGGCGAAGGCGAGACGCGGCTTCGGCCTCCTGCTGCCTTTCGCGCTCCTCGCGCTTCTCCTCGTTCTCGCCTGGCTCCAGTACCGCTGGACGGGAGCGCTGAGCCGCGCCGAGGCCGAGAGGCTGCGGTCCGGCCTGAGCACCTCTATCGCCCGCTTCAGCGGCGAGCTGGATTTCGAGCTCGCCCGTATCCTCAGGGCCTTCTCGATGCGTTCTCCCTCGGAGCTTCCGGAAGCGCTCGCCGAGTTCGAGCACCAGTCCCACTACCCGGATATCGTCGCCGAGCTCTATCGCCTCGACTTCGATGACGGGCGGCTCGAGCTCGGAAGACTGTTGGAAGACGGGACCTTCGCCAGGACGAACCCGCCTCCCGGGCTCGAGCGGCTCACGGACCGCGCCGAGGCGCTCCGGAACCCGCATCGAAGACGTCCACGGGATCCAGGCCCTCCGCTCGCTCTCGTCTCGAGCGATCCTCTCTCGATCGTGGTTCCCGGGCGCTGGGAGCCCGGGGCGCGTGGGCCCGCGGCGACGATGGTGGTCCTGAGAAACGACGTGATCGGAGAGAGTCTCCTTCCGGATATCGCGGCGCGGGTGTTCGGCCAGGATGAATCCCTCGACTTCGACATCGTGGTCGTCGATGACGCCAAACGGATCGTCTTCTCCTCCCGGGACAACGCGCCCGAGGTCATCCGCTCCGCGGACGCGTCCGCGAGCGTTCTCTCGCTGAGGGCGGCCGTTGGCCGACCGCGCCGAGACCGCGGGCCCGGCCCCGATGGGCCGCCCCCGCCGCCTCCGGATCTTCTCGAAGAGGGTCCGTGGACCGTTTTCGTTCGTCACCGTGAGGGCTCTCTCGACGCGGTGGTGGGAAGGGCGCGGACCTGGAACCTCGCTCTCGGCTCCGGCGTTCTCTTCCTTCTGGCGACGAGCATCGTTCTGCTCACGGTCTCCGCGCGGCGGGCGACGGAGCTCAGCGAGCGCAAGATGGAGTTCGTCGCCGGCGTCTCCCACGAGCTTCGCACCCCGCTAGCGGTGATCCGTTCCGCGGCCCAGAACCTCGCGGACGGTTCCGTGTCCGGCGGACCTCAAGTCAAGCGCTACGGCGGTCTCATCGAGGCCGAGAGCCGCCGACTCGAGGACCTCGTCGAGAAGGTGCTCGAGCTCGCGGGCGTGCATACGCAGGCCCGGCACCCGCCGCGGGAGCGGGTCTCGACGACCGACCTCGCTCGCGCCGCGATCGCCGACAGCGTCGCCGAAGCGCGCGACCGTGACGTCGAAGTGGAGACCGCCTTTCCCGCCGAGGATCTCTTCGTGCTCGGCGACGAGGACGCCCTGAGGCGCGGAGTCGCGAACCTCGTCGCGAACGCGATCAAGCACGGAGGCGAGGAGAACGCCGTGAAGGTCTCGGTCGAGGGACTCTCCGGCGAGGTTTCGATTTCGGTCTCGGACCGAGGCCCGGGGATTCCTTCCTCGGAGGTTCCGCACCTGTTCGAAGCTTTCTACCGGGGCCGGCGCGCGCGCGAGCGGCAGGTTCGGGGAAGCGGCCTCGGACTGAGCCTGGTCCAGCAGATCGCGCGGGAGCACGGTGGAAGGGTCGAGGTGGATACGCGTCCCGGTGCGGGAAGCCGGTTCTCGATCATTCTGCCCATGGCCGGGAGCGCCGGGTGAAGAAGAGGATCCTCCTGGCGGAGGACGAGCCGGGGCTCGTTCTCACCCTGACGGATCGGCTCGAGAGCGAAGGCTACGCCGTCGATTCGGCCCGGGAAGGCGGCGATGCATTGAAGAAGGCCGCCGAAGGTTCTTACGATCTGATCCTCCTCGACGTGATGCTTCCGGGGAAGAGCGGATTCGACGTCTGTCGCGAGCTCCGAAGCGGCGGCTCGTCGACGCCGATCCTCTTTCTCACCGCGCGAGGCGAGGTGGCGGACAAAGTGGTGGGGCTCAAGCTCGGAGGCGACGACTACCTGACTAAGCCCTTCGATATGATGGAGCTGACGGCCCGGGTGGAAGCCCTCCTGAGGCGCGCCGGTACGAGCGCGCCGGAAGGGACGACGGGTGTCCGCTACGCCTTCGGCGACGTCGAAGTGGATTTCCGCAAGGCGGAGGTCACGCGGGGAAAGATCCCCGTGGAGCTTTCGGCGCTCGAGTTCAAGCTCCTCAAGTACTTCATCGAGAACCGCGGCGCGACCTTGAGCCGCGACGAGCTCCTGAGCCGCGTCTGGGGCTACGACGCCGCGATCCACTCGCGGACCGTCGACGTGCACGTCTCAGGGCTTCGGCAGAAGATCGAGCCCAATCCGGCGCGGCCGCAGTACGTAGTGACCGTCCACAAGCTCGGCTACCGATTTCTCGGGTGAGTTTCCGGAGGAGAACATGAACCTGTACATAGGCCTCGTATCGCTCGCGCTGTTCGCAGTTCCGCCCGCGGCGCAATCTCCGATGGCCCCGGTGGCGCCGGAGGATCTCGCCGAGAAGAGCGCTCTCGCGTGGCTCGCGCTGGTGGATGCAGGCAGATACGAAGAGAGCTGGAAGGAGGCAGCGTCGCTCTTTCGCGGCGCGGTGAGCCAGGAAGACTGGAAGAAGATGATGGCGGGCACGAGGCAGCCCCTGGGAAAGACCCTCTCGAGGAAGGTGAAATCGCGGACCTACAAGGAGAACCTCCCCGGGGCACCCGACGGGAAGTACGTGGTCCTCGAGTTCGACACGTCGTTCGAGAACAAGAAGACCTCGGTCGAGACCGTGACCCCGATGCAGGAAGAAGCGGCGCCTTCCGGGTCTTTGGCTACTTCATCAGGTAGCGCTTCTTCCTTCCGCGGAGCCAGGAATCGACCGACAGACGGTCTTCCTCCGCCGGAAGCGCGAGTGCCGCCAGAAGAAACAGGCCCCGGGGAAAGATGTGGCCCTGGGTGCTGAAGAGCGGCTCTGCGAGCGTGTGGCCGTAGGTCACGATCAGCAGGATGAATCCGAGCGCGATCAGGGCTTCGCGGGTGCGGAAGCCCACAACGACGAGCCCGCCGGCGACGAGCTCCACCACCGGGATCGAAAGCCCGGTGGCCCAGAGCAGTGACACCGGGATCCAGGTGTCGGCGTAGGCCTCGAGGAACAGCCTCCGCGTATGGCCGACGGGCGTGAGCTCGAAACATTTCCACCATCCCGCCATGAAGAAGAGAATCCCGACGATTCCCCGGGCGAAGAAGCGGGCCCATCCTCGATCGGTCACGGGCCGCATTATCGAGCATCAGAAGGCGGCGGTCCAGTTGTCCCCGCCCGGCCCGCGGCCGTAAGATGCTCCGCGGCAGGCGAGCGGGCATCACTTCTGGGAGGTTACCTTTGGCAGTCGAACGACGTGAGTTCCTGAAGGCGATGGCGGCGGGAGCTCTGTTCCCCCGAGGAGTGCTCGGACAGGGCTCGAGCGTCGACCGGCTCTTCCGTGAAGCTATCGTGATCGACTCCCTCGCCGTGGGGCACGAGTGGGACCCGATCGAGTACGAAGCGGTGAAACGGTCGGGCTACACCGGCATCCAGACGACGCTCTCGAGCCAGAGCCTCGAGGTCGCGATCCGCGAGCTCGCCGAATGGAACCGCAGAGTTCGCGAGAACTCCGACAAGCTCCTCCACGCCACGAAAGCGGTCCACATCGAGCGGGCGAAGTCCGAAGGGAAGATGGCGGTCGTCTTCGGATTCCAGAACGCGACGATGCTCGAGGGGAAGGTCGAGAACCTCGACCCGCTCTTCGAGCTCGGGACGCGCTGCATCCAGCTCACCTACAACTCGAGGAACCTCCTGGGCGACGGCTGCACGGAGAGGACCAACGCCGGCCTCTCCGACTTCGGGGTGGGCGTCGTCGAGCGGATGAACGAGCTCGGCATCATCGTGGATCTCTCCCACTGCGGCCAGAGGACCTCCTCTGACGGGATCGAGGTCTCGCGCAAGCCGCCCGCCTTCACCCATACGTTCTGCGAAGCTCTGTACAAGGGACATCCGCGGGCGAAGACCGACGAGCTCATCAAGGCGATGTCCGATCGAGGCGGGATCACCGGCATCGCCGCCCTCGGGTACTTCATCGGGCCGAGCCCCGATACCAGCATCGAGGACTATCTGAACCACGTGGATCACGCGGTGAAGGTCGCCGGGATCGACCACGTCGGTCTGGCGACCGATTTCGAGATCCGCGGAATCAAGGCCTGGGCCACCCGGGAGACCTGGTACGAGCCGCGCCTCAAGTTCTTCAAGCCGACGTACAACGTGCGCTGGCCCCCGTGGATCGAGGGTCTGGACGAACCGGAGCGGTTCCTGAACGTCGCGCGCGGTCTCGAGCGCCGCGGGTACTCCGAGGAGAACATCCGGAAGCTCCTGGGCGGCAACTGGCTCAGGTACTTTCGGGAGACATTCAACGGGTAGCCGTCAGCCGACCGCCGTCAGCGACCCAATCAGGGTCGCCGCCCGGCTCGAGATCGCAGGAACATTCGCCTCCCCGCGCGCGTAGACGATCGCATGCACGATTTTCTGCTCGACGTGCGCTACGGCGTTCGGATGCTCCTGAAGACTCCGGTGGTCGCCGCGGTGGCGGCGGCGTCCCTGGCGGCTGGAATCGCCGCGAACACGACGACCTTCGCCGTGGCGAACGGCTTTCTCTTCGCCCCGTTTCCGTACGCCGAGCAGGACGAGCTCGTCCTGATCTCGGAAGTCCACTCGAAGAGCACGGACGACGAATGGGTCTCTCCCGGGAACTTCCATGATTACCGGACGCGGGCGACGGTCTTCGAGCACATGGTCGCCTATGACGTCCAGAACGCGAACATGACGGGCGGCGACCAGCCGGAGAGAGTGCGCCTGGTGACGATGAGCCCCGACACGTTCGCCGTTCTGGGGCGAAGCCCCGGACTTGGCCGCGACTTCGCGGAGAGGGAGGGAGTCGAGGGCGCGGGAAGCGTCGCCGTACTGTCCCATCCTTTCTGGGAGCGCTACTTCGCCGCCGATCGTTCGGTCCTCGGGAGGAGCGTCGCCATCGACGGGAAGACCTTCGACATCGTGGGCGTCATGCCCGAGGATTTCGACTTCCTTCCGGCGGACGTGGACGTCTTCGTCCCCACGAACTGGGAACAGCGGAGTACCGACCGCGAGCGCGGCATCCTGGTCATGGGCCGTTTGAAGGACGGGCGGACGCCCGAAGAGGCGGAGGCGGAGATCACCACGATCTCGAGCCAGCTGGCGGCGGAGCATCCGGAGGCGAACGAGGGCTACCGTTCCATCACCATGCCTCTGCGGGACTACTTTCCCGGGCGCACGGACACGCTCCTGATGTACATCCTGCTCAGCGTCTCGGGATTCGTCCTTCTCATCGCCTGCGCGAACATCGCGAACCTTCTCCTCGCGCGGGCCGAGGTCCGCCAGAGGGAAGTAGCCGTGCGCACCGCGCTCGGCGCCGGCCGCGCCCGCATTCTGCGACAGCTCCTTACCGAAAGCGTTCTGTTGGCGCTCCTCGGGGGCTCGCTCGGAGCGCTTCTCTCTTTTTACAGCGTTCGTTCGGTGAGGCAGTCCATGCCCGCTCAGCTCCCGGTGTCGTTCCTCCCCGAGATGGATGCAACGGTGCTCCTCTACACGCTCGCGACCTCGATGATCGCCGGAATGATCTTCGGGATCGCGCCCGCCCTCCATACCTTCGGCGACGACCTGCGCGAGGCGCTCGGGGAGAGCACCCGCGGCGGCACGGCCACACGAAAGCGGAACCGCCTTCGGAACGCGTTCGTCGTCGCCGAGATCGGGGCCGCTCTCGCGCTTCTCATCGGCTCGGGCGCCCTCATGAACATCTTCCGGGAGTTCATCATGCCCGACCCGGGCTTCGAGGTGGAGGGTATCCTGACGGCGCAGGTCACCGTGTCCGAGGACCGCCATCCCTCGGATGACGACGTCCGGCGCTTTCATCGCGAGGTCGTACGGAGGCTTTCGGAGATCCCCGGGGTGACCGGGGTCGCGGCGATGAACGAGCTTCCGCGCAGCCGCGCCTCGGCGACGACGGAGTTCACGATCGAGGGGCGCCCCGTCCCGCGGCACAACGAAGAGCCGGTGACCGGCTGGCAGGCGGTGAACGGCTCCTACTTCACGACGCTCGGCGTACCGATTCGGGAGGGCCGGGGGGTCACCGAAGAGGATCGCGAGGACACGGAGGCGATCGCCGTCGTCAACGAGAGCTTCGTCGAGAGGTTCTTTCCCGAGGAGGACGCGCTCGGAAAACGCGTGGTGCTGATGGGAAAGCCGCGCCGCGTCGTCGGGGTCTCCAGGAACATCTACCAGTCGCGAATGCCGGACGACGGCGGAAAGCTCCCACCCGTGGTTTACCTCCCGATGGAGCAGCAGGCGGCGCGCAGCAAGAGCTTCGCTCTCCGGGTGGAAGGCGAGCCTTCCGCGTTCGCGGAGGAGCTTCGTGCCGCCATCTGGGCCGTCGACCCCGAGCAGCCGGTGAGCAGCGTCCAGACTCTCACCCAGCACATCGATACCGAGCTCGCCGGGCCGAACATCATCTTCGTCGTTCTCTCCATCTTCGGCGTGACCGCGCTCCTGCTCTCGGCGATGGGTATCTACGGAGTCATGGCCCACGGAGTGGCCCAGAAGACGCGGGAGATCGGAATCCGCATGGCCCTCGGTGCCGCGGGAAAGGACGTCGTGGGGTTAGTGACCCGGCAGGGAATGCGTCTCGCCCTCCTCGGCCTCGCCCTGGGAGCTCCCTTCGCCTTCGCCCTCACGCGGCTCGTGCGCTCGACGTTCACGGCCACGAGCGGTGTGACGCTCCAGTTGGTGCTGCTGGTAATCGGCCTTCTCGCCGCCGTGGCGTTCGTCGCCACCTACCTTCCCGCGCGCAGGGCCGCCCGGATCCAGCCGGTACGGGCGCTCTCGGCCGACTAGGGCGCCGCGGCTCCTCACTCGAAGGCCAGGGCGTGAAGGAGGGCCCGGCGCACCGCGCGCATCGTGGGCTCCGAGACCGAGCCCACGAACCGATGAATCCCCGATTGAGGAATCGTGAACAGGTGATGCAGGTTGATCGCGGAGCGCTCCTTCAATCCGCATTCTTCACCGACGACCACTTCACTCGCGACTCCACGAATGGTCCGCGTCAGGGCGGCGACCGTGACCGTGTTGAGTACGCCGATCATCTCCGGTCGCGTGAGGATCAAAACCGGCCGTTGCTTGTCGGGAGCCTTGAACCGGTAGGTCCAGATCTCTCCCCGCGTCACGTCAATTCTCCTCGCGCTCCTCCAGATCGTGGATCGTCTGCGCGCCCATCAGATCCTCGAACTCGTCGGGTGTGACCGGGTGAGCCCGGTAGGCCTCCTGCTCTTCTCGGACCAGGATCGCCTCTCGTTCGGACCGCAGCCACTTGCGAAGCGCCAGCCGGCAGATGTCGGAACGGGTTCGCTTCGAATCACGTGCCACGCGGTCGATATCCTTCAATAAGGACGCATCGACCGTAATCGATATGGTAATCACATGGCAACTATAGTGTACAAATAGTGTCTCGTCAATACTGCCTCCGGGAGGGGAATGGAACACCCTTCGCCCCGTCGAGAGGTAGGCGATTTTCTTTCGTCCTCGTTGCGCCCCGAGAACTGACTCGGGGGTTGGAGGGCGGCCAGAAACCTCCTATAGTGTCAACTCGCCAGGAGGTGGGTTCGGGCCATGGCGAGACGCATCCGCGGGTCAATTCTTTCGCTGTTGGTGAGCGGCCTTCCTGCCGTCTCCGCGCCCGCGGATCCGCCGGCGAGCCTCGTACCCGTCGAGCCTCTCGTCCACGTGCGGCTCCACTCTCCAGGAATCGTCGATTCTCTATTGCCGGCTCTCTTCGGACAGGGGGCATCGCTGCGGTCGCTATTTCAGCTCGTCGGATTCCCCGAGCTCGCCGGGCTCGATTCCGCATCGCCGTGGCACGTGTTCCTTACCGCGGGCCCGGAGCGCTGGAACGTATCCCTGCTCGCCCCCGTTTCCGATCGGGAGGCATTGGAGACGAGCTTTCCATCCGCTCCGACGGACGTCGTTTTCGATCTGGACGCGGGTTACGTCCTTCTCGGCCACCGCCCTCTTCCGCGGACTGGATCGAAGCTTCCTTTGGGCGCGGCCGCTTCCGCGCTTTCGCTCAGCGCGATGCCGGGCCGCATCGTCGAGGAATTCCGTGAGGACATCGAGAAACTGTTGGAGATGCAAATCGCGCGGAGGATGCGCGCTGAAGCCGAGAGTCGCGGAGACGAGTACAAGCCGCCTTTCGACTGGAGTCGAGTTCGGGAAACGGCGGTCACGGAGCACCGGGCTCTGCTCGCTTTCCTTGACCAGTGTGAGACGTTCACGCTCGAGCTGAGCCCGGCCCTTCCCGTCGTTCGATACGAGGCTCGATTCCTCTTCGACGATGGCTCGGAGCTGGCCCGCTGGGCAGAAGCGCAGCCCGCTAAAACACCCGAACGGCTCCTCGATCTCGACGGGCGACTGCCGTTCCGAGTCTGGTCCAATCTGCGCCTGAGGGAGAGCCCGATCCTTGTCGATATCGCTGCCCGGGCGTTTTTCGGGCGCAGGCTCGAGGACACCGGCGGCTTCCTTGCCGACGGGGAGAGGGTTCTGGCGTCCGGCCAACTGCTCTCGCGCTCAATTCAGGACGTGGAGCGTATCCGGTTTCTGACCGGGCGCGCCGGGCTGCGCATTTTCCAGGCGGTGACGCTGCTGGCCGTGACGTTCGTAGCATTAACGTTGATGAATC
>DAISKN010000258.1:0-8816 GCA_036820975.1 Acidobacteriota bacterium
CCGGTCACGAGGTGAGTGCACTCGGCGCAATTACCGGCGGCGTAGATCGAGTTCGCGCTCGTCTCGAGCCGCTCGCTCACCGCAACGGCGCCGCTCGAACCCAGGCGGATTCCCGCCTTCTCCGCGAGCTCGACCCGGGGCGCCACGCCCACGTCCACGAAAACCAGGTCCGCGGGAAGCCGCAGAGAGCCGGTGGCCAGCTCCACCGCTTCCACGCGGCCGGAGGAAGTGCCGGCGATGCGCTTCACGACCCGCCCCGTCAAGACCCGCGCTCCTTTTCGCTCGAGCTCCTCTTCGACTAGGCGCGCCATGTCGGGGTCGAGAGACGGAAGCAGCGATGGCGAGCGCTCGACGACCGTGACCTCCAGACCGCGCTCCACCAGGGCCTCCGAAAGCTCGAGACCGACGTATCCGCCTCCGAGAATGACGGCGCGGCGCGCGGAGGCCGCGTCGATCCAGGACAGGATCGCTTCGCCATCCTCGAGACGGCTCGCGGTGAAGACTCCCTCGAGATCGGTCCCCTCGATGCCGGGCGAAATCGGGCGGTAGCCGGTCGAAAGGAGGAGCCGGTCGTAGGGGTGAATCTCGCGCTCCCCGTTCGCGCGGTTCATCGCGACCACCCTCTTCTGCGACGGCTGGATCTGGATCGCCTCGCGGTTCACGCGGGCTTCAATGCCGCGCTCGTTCTTGAGGGTCTCCGGAGTGAAGAGCACGAGGTCCTCGAAGCGGACCCGTCCGCCGAGAGCGAAGGGAAGTCCGCAGATGCTGTAGGCGATGCGGGGCCCGCTTTCGAGGATCGTGACCGAGAGCGAGGGGTCGAGGCGCTTCGCTCGCGAAGCCGCGGTCATTCCTGCGGCGTTTCCACCGACGACGAGGATCCGTTCGTCCATGGGATCAGTGGATGACTTCGGGAGTATCCGTTGGATCGGCCATTACCAGGGGAAGAAGCGAGGCGTGGTGGAGGATCATCTCCCAGCGCGGGCTTTCGCCGGGAGACCGCTGAAACAGGTTCGTCGCGACCGCGAGGCTGGTCGAGCCCGTGATTGCGCCGGACCGGCCGGGAAGCGCGATGCGCTCGATGCAGCTCACCCAACCCATGCCGGCGACGACGTGGACGGTGACGTCCGCGGTCTCGACCGAGTGCGAAGGACCGCCGGAGCTCCCGCGGAAGATTCCCTCCCAGCTCGCGCGCACCGCTTCCCAGCCGACGATGAGCTCCCAGCCGGGATGGACGCAGCGCACGAAGCTTCCGTGCGACCAGAGCCGATCCATGCTCCCCAAATCGAACTCGTTGAGCGCCCGATAGAATCGCTCGTTGGCTTCGAGGACTTCGCGCTCTTCCGCGTCCATTTGAGTGGATGATATCAGGACGCGCCGTAGAGGCCGAGGTACTCTTCGATTCTGGCTCTTTGCTCGACGCCGAGCCTTTTCGTCGAAGTGAGGTACTCGACCACCTGGCGCACGTTCACGACCGGCAGCACCGGCGCTCCCAACGCCTCCTGGAGCTCGGCAACGGTAGACCTCTCGCGTCCCCGCTCCTGTCGATCGACGGCCACCACCACGCCGAGGATCGAGACCGCCGCCGCCTTTCGCAGGAGCGCCGCCGAATGCTCGATCGAGACTCCCGAAGTGATGACGTCGTCGACGATCACCAGGCCCTGCCCGGGCGCAGGCTGCGTCCCCACGAAGAGCCCTCCCTCGCCATGGTCCTTCGCTTCCTTCCGGTCGAAGCAAAACCCCACGTCCCGGCCTTCCTCGGAGACCGCGATCGCCGTCGCCACCGCGAGAGGAACACCCTTGTAGGAAGGGCCGAAGACGACGTCGGGCACGAGTCCCGCCTCCCGGATCCGCTCCGCGTACGCTCGTCCGACGCCGGCGATGGCCCTGCCGCTCCGGAGCTGCCCCGCGTTGATGAAGTACGGCGACTTCCTCCCCGACTTCAGAGTGAACTCGCCGAAACGAATGACCTCGTTCTCGGCGAGCAGGTCGATGAACCGCTCCTGGTAGGGCTTCGTCCCCATGGCGCGGAGCATAGCTCATTTGGTAAAAGCAGGGTCATGGACATGAGACACCGCCCGCGCCGGTTGAGGCGCTCCGAGCCCATCCGCACCCTGGTGCGCGAGACCGACCTCCGTCCGGGAGAGCTCGTAGCACCCCTGTTCATCAAGGAAGGCCG
Source organism: Acidobacteriota bacterium (assembly GCA_036820975.1). Classification (GTDB taxonomy): domain Bacteria; phylum Acidobacteriota; class Vicinamibacteria; order Marinacidobacterales; family SMYC01; genus DAISKN01. The sequence continues at coordinate 2,177 of DAISKN010000258.1, forward strand.
CGGGCTCCGGGAGCCCATCGACACCATGCCTGGACAGAACCGGCTGTCGCCGGACGAGGCGGTGCGGGAGGCGAGGGAGCTCTGGGACGCGGGAGTCCGCGCCGTGAACCTCTTCGGCTACTCGACGAAGAAGGACGAGGAGGCGACCGAGGCCTTCAATCCGGACTCGGTCGTGCCTCGCGCGGTGCGGGCTTTGAAGGACGCGCTCCCCGAGCTCTGCGTGCAGACGGACGTCGCCCTCGACCCCTACTCCATCCATGGGCACGACGGCCTCGTCATCGACGGCGAAGTCGCGAACGACGAGACCAACGAGGTCCTGTGCAGGATGGCTCTGGTCCATGCGGCGGCGGGCTCCGACTTCGTCGCGCCCTCGGACATGATGGACGGCCGCGTGGGAAGGATCCGCGAAGCTCTGGACGAGGAGGGATACATCCGCGTGGGGATCCTCGCGTACTCGGCGAAGTACGCTTCCTGTTTCTACGGGCCGTTTCGCGGCGCTCTCGATTCGGCCCCCCGGCAAGGCGACAAGAAGACCTACCAGATGGACCCGGCCAACTGGCGGGAAGCCCTCAAGGAAGTGGCGCTCGACATCGACGAGGGCGCTGACGTCGTCATGGTGAAGCCCGCCCTGGCCTATCTCGACGTCATCACCCGGGTCCGGGAGGCTTTCGACGTCCCGGTCGCGGCCTACAACGTGTCCGGAGAGTACGGGATGATCGTGGCCGCGTCCGAGCGCGGGTGGATGGACAGAAACCGCGCGATCCTCGAGTGTCTCACCGCGATCAAGCGGGCCGGAGCGGACATGATCCTCACCTACTTCGCCAAGGAGGCGGCCCGGCTCCTGAACGATCGTTGAAAAATTTGCGATCGTCCATACCGCTGTCTAGATTGGCGACCATGTCCTGGTCTGCGCGCCGCCCGCTCACCCTGACTGTGTTCTTCACCGCGCTCAGCGAGGTTTCCCGCGCGGAGGAGGCCTCCACGGGCACCCGCGTCGCCGAGGCCGCCATCGCGGCGGAGGCCCCGATCCTGGACGGCATCGTGGACGACTCCATCTGGCAGACCGCCCAGGTCATCACCGACTTCGTCCAGGCGGAGCCCTACGAGGGTCAGCCCGCGACCGAGAAGACCGAGGTGCGGATGCTCTACGACGAGACCCACCTGTACCTCGGGGTCATCTGCTACGACAGCGACCCTTCCGGAATCATCGTCACCGACTCCCGCCGCGACTCGAACCTCGACGACACCGATTCTTTCCGCGCGATCTTCGACACCTACCTCGATCGCCAGAACGGGTTCGTGTTCGGAACCAACCCCGCGGGGATCGAGTACGACGGCCAGGTGACGAACGAAGGAGAGGGAGGAGGCGGCGGCCCCGGATTCAACCGCTCTCAGTCGGGCTCGGGGGGAGGCTTCAATCTCAACTGGGACGCGAGCTTTCAGGTGAGAAGCCACGTGGGCGATTTCGGCTGGTCGGCGGAGTTCGCGATCCCTCTCCGCACCCTGCGCTACGGCTCGACCAAGCCCCAGGTCTGGGGCTTGAACTTCCAGCGGAACATCCGGCGAAAGCGAGAAGAGGTCTACTGGTCCCCAGTCTCCCGAATCTACAGCCTCCATCGTCTGTCCTCCGCGGGCGAGCTCCGCGGGCTCGAGCTCGAGACTCCGCGGAACTTCAAGGTCACCCCGTACGCGCTGGGCTCGTCCGAAAGGGACTACGTGACCTCGGACGAGAACGAGCTCGACGGCGACTTCGGAGTCGACGCCAAGTTCGGGGTTACCCCGAGCCTAAATCTCGACCTCACGTACAACACCGACTTCGCGCAGGTCGAGGTGGACGAGCAGCAGATCAACCTCACCCGGTTCAACCTGTTCTTCCCCGAGAAGCGCCCCTTCTTTCTCGAGAACGCGGGGAACTTCGCGATGGGTCAGAACGAAGACGTGGAGCTGTTCTTCAGCCGGAGGATCGGTATCGGAGAGAGCGGCGAGATCGTCCCCATCCTCGGAGGCGCGAGGATGAGCGGGAAGGCGGGCCAGTACAACCTCGGCGTCCTCAATATGCAGACGGAAGAGGCGCTCGGGGTGGCGCCGGCCAACAACTACACCGTCGCCAGCCTGAGCCGGGAGCTTCCGAACCGCTCGAGCATCGGCGCTCTCTTCGTGAACCGTCTAGCGACGGGCGACCTCGCCGGGGACGACGACTGGAACCGGACCTTCGGCTTCGATGGAAAGCTCGGGATCGGAGTTCCCTTCACTCTCAGCGGCTTCGCCGCCCGTACCGACACCCCGGGACTCGAGGGGAGAGAGCACGCGTTGAACCTCCGCGGCGAGTACCAGAAGAACCAGGGCCGCGTCTGGCTCGGGTTCACGGAGGTGGGCGATGATTTCAATCCCGAAGTGGGGTTCCTGACGCGGGACAACTACCGCAGCCTCGAGACCGGGTTCTTCCTCAATATTCGAAACGACATCTCCTGGCTCCGGGAGCTCCGCCCCCACATCACCTACACCGGATTCTGGAACTTCGAGGGCTTCAAGGAGACGGAAAATCTCCACGTCGACAGCCACGTCGACTTCGAGAACGGGGCGTACTTCAGCCCCGCCTTCAACCACACGGTGGAAGGACTCGAAGAGCCTTTCGAGATCTACCCGGGAATCGTCGTCGCTCCCGGCTCGTACGCGAACTGGGAGGCCGCCTGGCGCTGGAACACCAACGTGGCGCGACCGCTGTCCTACGAGGGAGGCATCAACTTCGGAGGTTTCCTCTCCGGCGATCGCCGCGGCTACGAGAACACCATCAACTTCCGCTACCAGTCGAAGGTGATCACCTCCCTGACCTGGGCCTATAACGACATCGACCTGCTGGAAGGAAGCTTCGTCACCAACCTCGGTCAGTTCAAGGTGAGCTACAACTTCACACCCATGCTCTACCTCCAGGCGCTCGTCCAGTACAACGACCGCGCCGACGTCTGGTCTTCGAACATCCGTTTCAGCTGGCTCAACACCGCGGGAACGGGTCTCTTCGTCGTTTACAACGACACCGAGGGGCTCGGAGACCTGCTGATCGGCCCCCAGAATCGGTCGTTCATCGTCAAGTACACCCACCAGTTCGACATCCTCCGCTGATCGCGGAACCGCTCTCGCGTAGTAGGATGAGCGGGTCCATGCGATGGCCCGTGGTTCTCGCCGCCGTTCTGGGAGCTGGCCTCTCGCCCGGCTGCATTTCGCGCGGTGTCGACATCGTGCCTTTCCTCGCGCCTACGGCCACCGCGACCCGCGAGGACCTCGTCGCGAGGGTCAACGCCTGGGAGGAGATCTGGACTCTGGTTCTCCGCGTCGATCTCCAGTTCGAGACGGTGGAGGAGACGGAGAAAGGAAAAGGGCGGCAGTATCGCACCGCGAACGGGCGGCTCCTTCTCGGCCGTCCGAGCTCGATACGCCTCAACATCGAGGCGCCGGTCTTGAGCGCCGACATCGCCGAGATGGCGTCTGACGGCGAGCGGTTTCAGCTTCTCATCCATCCCCCCGAGTACCGGGCGCTCATCATGGGGTCGAACTCCGCCTCCTACCAGGCGGAAAAAGCCAAGCTCGAGCAGGACCCCGAGCTCGGAAAGGCGGGGCCGCTCTTGAACATCCGCCCCCAGCATTTCACGCGCGCGTTTCTTCCGGCGGTGATCGACTCCGGGACCGACGCCTTCGTCCACGAGGAGCAGATCACGGAGCGCGACCTCCGCCCGGGGGCGAAGAAGGACGCGGAGGTGCGCAAGAGCTACTACGTGCTGACCGCGGTCCGCAGGGGCGCCGGCTCGCCCCACGCGCAGTTCTGGTTCGACCGGATGGGAGAGATCGCTCTCGTCCGCCAGCGGGTCTTCGATCCGAAGGGCTACCTCGTGACCGACATCCGCTACGATGGTTTCCTTCCGGCTTCGGCAGCGGCGGGACACCCGCTGCCCGCGCGGGTCCGGATCGAAAGACCCTACGACGACTACGCGCTGGTGGTGACCGTCCGCGAAGACGGGATCCAGGTCAACCGGGAGCTCCCCGAGAACGCCTTCGTCCTCGAGGTGCCGCCCGAATGGCGGGAGGGCCTGCGCCGCATCGACCTCGATGAAAAAACGAAGAGCTGACGCCCGCGCTCTTGACTTCAATTAGCACATAGGCTAAATATCCTGTCCGGAGGATATCCCATGGCGTCGAATCCAGTGAGCATGCTCTGCATCTACCGGGTCCACGAAGGCAAAGAGAAGGAGTTTCAGTCGCTCCTGGAGAAACACTGGCCGACGCTCCGAGACGTGGGCCTGGTCTCGGAAACGCCCGCCCGGTGGTTCCGGGGAGATGCCGGGGACGGGAAGCGCCGATTCGTCGAGCTCTTCGAGTGGAAGGACGGCGAGGCCTCCGGCATCGCCCACCAATCACCCCAGGTGATGTCGATCTGGGAGCCCATGGGGGCGCTCGCCGAGGGGATGGAGTTCATCGAGCTCGAGAGACCTATTGAGCCAACTGAGTAAGAGCCGGGGCGAGGCGCAGCGGCTCGCAGAGCTCGACGACGTCGTCACCGCCCTGGCTCACCCCTCGAGGCGCCAGATCCTCCTGGTGGTGCGCTTCCGCGGCGGCGAGATGACCGCCGGCGAGATCGCGGAGCGATTCTCCTGCGCCTGGCCTACGGTGAGCCGGCACCTCAGGGTGCTGGAGCGCGCCGGGCTCCTGCTTCACGAGAAGCAGGGCAGGACGAGGGTCTATCGCCTGAATCGAGAAAAGCTCGACGTGCTCAAGGACTGGCTCGAGTGGCTGGACGCCGGCTGACCGACTGTTCTACCGCCGCCCGATACTCACGTTGCGATAGACCACTCCCACGATGGACTCGGCGCGCTCCTCGACTCCCATCTCGATCCAATGCTCCGCCGGCCGATAAGCGGGGCCGTATCCGGTGCGGATGACCACGCGTCCGTCGAGAAGCACCCGCGCCTCGTTTCCGCCGCCGCCCGGCCCCCACTCCACGCGCCAGCGATAGACCTGCCCCGGGTTCCACGCGAGGAAATCGAAGCCTTCGTTGTGCTCCTCTCCGCCGGAGATCCAACGGAGGCGCACGTACGGCGGATTGTGTCCCTGGGTGTCGAGCTTGCGGACATGAACCCGGTACGGGTTCTCGCGGTAGTCGCCTCTCGACGGATCCCACATCCCGAACAGGGTATAGAGATCGGATGCGGGGTTGCTGCGCGACAGTCCGAGGTTCTCCCACTCGACGAACCCGCTCTGCATGGTGGGGACGACGTAGCGGATGAAGTCTCCACGGCTCGTCACCTGCCAGCCCGAGGAGGTGAAGCGTCCGCCCCTCTGGTCTCCGATCGAGCGCCCGTTGGTGAGAGGGTCGAAAATCTCGCCCGACGAGGGCGGTGACGGCGAAGGCAAGGGAGCGCCGCTCCCCCCGATGAAGAAGTCGGAAATCGGGGAATAGGGTCCCGGTCCCTGGGACCCCACGGCGCGCGCGCGCCAATAGTAGCGCCCGTTGGAAAGCGCGGTGGTGACGCGCCACGAGGTCTCGGAAGCACCCTCGGGGTGCCCCGTGGTCTCGGCGACCAACCCTCGGAACCCGTCGTCGGTTCCCACCTGGAAGTCGTAAGTAGGCCTCGTCGATTCCGAAGACCCGGCGTTTCGCACGGTGAGCGTCGGATTGGGATCGTTGAAGCTGTTTCCGGGGAGCGGACTCACGATGCTCGGGGTTCCGAGCCCGTTCTGCGAGGAGGATCCGCTCGACGGGGGCGGAGTCGACGAGCTGCCCGTGCCCGCGGTCGTTCCGGGGTTGCTTCCGAAACTGGAGCTTCCGAGGGGGAGGGCGGGCTCTTCGAGCTTGCAGCCGAAGGCGGCGAGGAGAGCGACGGCGAATGCGACCTTGGGGGGAGAGGTCAGCGTTCAACCTCCTTGAAAGGCCGTCCGGTGACGGCGCGGGTGGAAATAGGGCGCGTGGTCCTCCGACCAGCGAGCCGGACGCTTGCATCTCATGGAATGAGGCCCTTCAACGATTTGGCGAAAGAAACATCATAGCATCGGAGCGCGCCGAGGGCGAGGAAAAGCATGTGATACCATCGACTTTACCCCGGGAGGCTCTATGAACCGTCGCGACCGCGACCTCGGAATGAACCGCTCCATAACCCGCCGTGATTTCCTGAACGGTGTCGCGCTCACGGCGGGAGGGGGCCTTCTCTCGAGCCCCGTCGCCCGGGCGATGGGCCTCCTCGCTCCGGACCGCTACCCGCCGGCCCTGACCGGCCTGCGGGGCAGCCACGACGGCTCGTGGGAGGTCGCGCATTCCATGCGCGACGGGCAGGCGTGGGAGGACGGCGTCGATACCGGAGAGAGCTACGACCTCGTCGTCGTGGGAGGGGGCATCTCGGGCCTCTCCGCGGCGTACTTCTATCGAAAGGCTCTCGGGAACGACGCGCGCATTCTGGTTCTCGACAACCACGACGACTTCGGAGGCCACGCCAAGCGGAACGAGTTCACCCACGAGGGCCGGACCTTCATCGGCTACGGCGGGACCCAGTCGATCGACACGCCCTCGAGCTTCAGCCCCGAGGCCTCCGGGCTCCTCAAAGAGCTCGCCATCGATACCGGGCGCTTCTACCAGGCGTTCGATACCAAGCTCTAC
>DAISKN010000259.1:0-8766 GCA_036820975.1 Acidobacteriota bacterium
CGTCCAGGCCGGGGAAGTCGAGGATTTCCTGGACCGCGTTCGGGCCGCGTTCCCCGGCTTCGACGTCGCCTGTGTCGCGAGTGATGACGTCGTCTGAGCGCGCCGAGCTGAAGTTCGCTCTTCCGCGGGCGGATCTCGGAAAGCTCGAGCGGATCCTCGAGGTGAACTGCCGTAGGGTCTCCTATCGCAACCGGACGTCGGTGGTGTCGAGCCTCTACTTCGACGACGCCGGCCTGAGCGCCTGCCGGGAGAACGTCGATGGCTCCAGCCGGCGGAGCAAAGTGCGTCTGAGGTGGTACGACGCCCCCTTTCCCCCTTTTCCCGAAGGCGAGCTCTTCTTCGAGATCAAGCGGCACCGGGGTCATTCCACGAGCAAGGAGCGCATCTCCGTGCCGCTCTCCTTGCCCCTCGACCGGGCGACGCTTCAGGAGACGACGAGAGCTCTATCGCGAGCGCTGCCCCTGCCGCAGTCGGAAGCCCTGCTCGCGCGCCCGGAAGCGATCGTCATCGTCGAGTACGAGCGCAGTTACTTCGAGGCGGCGGGGGGGCTGCGGATGACGGTCGACCGGGACCTCGCCTTCTACTCTCAGTCGGGGCACCTCCGGCCCACCCGGCGGTTTCCGGTCCGGGCGAGGGACATCGTGGTCCTGGAGGCGAAGGCTTCCGTCGGGGACGAAGATCGGGTCCGGGAGATACTGCACCCACTCGAGCCGAGAGCCACGCGGTCTTCGAAGTACGTCCTCGGTTGCCAGGCGATCGGCCTTCTCGGCGGCACCCACTACGGCGAGATCTGATCAGGCGAGGCTCTCGAGGTTCATATAGGAGATCTGGTAGCCGGGAAGCTTCGACTGGAGCTCGGCCATCAGCTGCGTCGTCTCCTCGAGCCCGCGAAGCGAGAGGCTCGCGCGGAACTGGACCTGGCCGTCTTCGAGATCGAACCTCTGGATGGTCGTGCCCGCGGAGCGCCGCTTCAGCACCTCGAGGAGCGCTCCTTCCTCCCGCTCGAAGAACGACGCGGCGTTTCCGCTGACGGTCAGAAGCAGGTTCTGCCCCGCCGCCTTCCCCCGCCGGAAGAGAAACCCGCGGCCGACGATGAAGATCGAGACGACGACGGCGGCGACGAGCGCGAGGAGTCGGTGCTCCGCGCCCAGGGCGACTCCGAGGCCGATGCAGAAGAAGAGGTACACCAGCTCTTCGGGAGACTTGATGGCGGCACGGAAGCGCACGATGGAAAGAGCCCCGACGAGGCCGAGGGAAAGCGCGAGCGAGGACTTCACCACGAAGATGATGAGCACCGTGACCGCGGTGAGCATCGGGAACACCGCCGAGAACGAGTCCCGGTTTCCGATCGAGGAGCCGAAGCGGCGATAGAGAGAACGAACGTAGATCGCGAGGACGCCCCCGAAGATCATGTTGAGGGCCGCGCGCGCCACGAGAGACCCTTCCGCGCTCAGAAAGTCCAGCGACTCCATGATCGGACCGTATCCTAGCAGAAGGCTTGCGCGCCCGCGCCCGCACTCGTTAACGTGGGCCCATCCATGCTCGCGCGAGCCGCCGGTCCGCTCCTGATCGGCATCGCCGTCGCCTGCGGCCCCGCGAGGCCGCCGCTCGTCCCCGAGAGTTTCCGGAGCTCGCTCCCCGTCGTCGCCATCGAGTCCGCGTCGATCGTGGCCGACGAGCCCAAGACCCGGGCTCGAATGCGCGTCTTCGAGGACGGCGCGCTCGAGCTGGACGGCCTCATCGGTATCGAGCTTCGGGGCCGGTCGTCGCAGATCTATTTTCCCAAGCGGCAGTTCGGTCTCGAGTTTCGAACCGAAGGGGATATCCAGACCGAACGCCCGCTGCTCGGAATGCCCTCGGAGTCGGACTGGGTTCTCCTCGGCCCTTACTCCGACAAGTCCCTGCTGCGGGATGCGCTGACGTTCGAGCTCGCCCGTCGGATGGGCCGGCCGGCGCCGGGGTCGGTCTTCGTGGAGCTCTTCCTGCGTCAGGGCGCCCCGGGCTCGCCGGATGAGGAGTACCAGGGACTCTACCTCGCCACCGAGAGGATTTCCCGGGGCGCGGCGCGCATCGACCTCCCGAGAAGCCGACGACTTCCGGGAGAGGATTCGGGATTCATCGCGAAGCTGGACTGGCTCGACCCCGATACGCGCGAGGTCCACTTCACCACGGCGGGCGGAGAGCGCGTGATCGTCGTCTATCCGAGCGCCAAGGACGCGACCGGGGAGCAGGTGAGCTACCTGAAGGAGTACCTCGAGGACTTCGAGGCGTCCCTCTCCGAGGGCGAGTCCGGATACGGCGACCTCATCGACGTCGGGTCCTGGGTCGACGGGATGATTCTTCAGGAGCTCGCGAAGAACGTCGACGCCTATCGGAGCAGCACCTTTCTCTACAAGCCTCCCGGAGGCCGGCTGCATCTCGGCCCGGTCTGGGATTTCAACCAGGCTTACGGAAACGCGAGCTACGACGAGCAGGCGAGCCTGGTCGAGGGGTGGAGGGTCGGGCGCGCGCGACCGGGCTCCTGGTTCTCGCGGCTCTTCGCCGACGAAGCCTTCCGGTCCCGATTCCGGAATCGGTACCGCGCGCTCCGCGACGGGCCGCGCGCTCCCTTGAGCGATGACGGCATGCTCGGCTTCGTCGATGCGGAGTCGTCGCGGCTCCGGGAAGCGGCGGCCCGGAACTTCGCGCGGTGGCCGATCCTGGGAGAGGTCGTGCTCGGCAACCCCGATCCGCCTCCGCGCACCTACGAGGACGAGGTCGCGCACCTGAAGGACTGGCTCCGCGCCCGCGCACGATGGATGGACGGAGAGCTCGGGTCGTCGGCTCCGACAGAAGAGCTGCGTTGACGGCGGGAAAAAGGATCCGGTGTCGGATTTTCTGTCGGCTGGCGCGGCAGCGTGACAACTTCCTTGGTGACAGGGAGTTCCAATCGATTTTCATCGACGGGCATGGGCGAATTGTCGGAAGTCTTTACAGCTCCCGAAGAGGCCGGTGGGCTGAATACTCCGGAACTATCTGAGCGGCATGGGAAAGCCCGTTGTGGCATCCGAAATGCATGCTTTTGGCGGGATCTGCATATCGGAGGAACCCTATGTTCGGTGAGAATCTTCCACGGGCCGGAACCAGGGTCGCGCTCGCCGCCGCGCTCCTCGTTCTCCTTCCCCTCTCCGCGACCGCTTCCGTCATTCACCTCGTCGATTCCATGGACGGCCTGTACTTCACGAACTGGGGGCATCCGTACACTCAGGTCTACAACGGGAGCAACAACGAGGCGGCGGGTGTCGGACGCGGCGCGCCGGCGCAGGTGGTCTCGAACCTCGGTTCCCCGACCGATTTCGCGGCTTTCAACGAAGTTGAAATCGTGGCCACGGGCTCGAACGCGATCAACGGGACGAACGCCTTCGGGCCGGACGGCCTGGGTTCGCTCTTCCGGATGCTCCCGGTCTATTCGCTGATCGGCGTCTGGAGCTCGTCTTCGAGCGCCATCGTCCCGATCGGTAGCACCCTCTTCATCGGCGACTCCGCGACCCTGCCGGTGCCGTCCGGTCCCTCGGCCTTTCTCTGGCTCGGTTTCAACGACGGGATCTTCGACGACAACCTCGACGCGCCCCTGAACGGCGGGCCGGGCTTTTCCGTCACCCTCACCGGGGTGCCGGAGCCGTCTACCCTCGCGCTTCTCGCGCTTGCCCTGGGACTCGCGCGGATTTCGGTCCGCCGACGCCGGGCCTAGCCACCCGCTCGCAACCTCTTTGTAAGAAAGAACTTCGGATCCCCGTTCTTTTTTTGCCGCGCGAGAGCGCTTTCCGAGCTACAATGGGGGGTTCTCCCAGGCAAAGTTTTCGGAGAGGTTAAGAATTGATCAAAGATCTGAGCACAATCCGAAATATCGGGATCTCCGCTCACATCGACAGCGGCAAGACGACCCTGACGGAGCGCATCCTCTATTACACCAACCGGGTCCACGCCATCCATGACGTCAAAGGCAAGGACGGCGTCGGGGCGAAGATGGACTCGATGGATCTCGAGCGCGAGCGCGGAATCACCATCGCCAGCGCCGCGACCCACTGCAGCTGGCTCAAGCACCACGTCAACATCATCGACACCCCCGGGCACGTCGACTTCACCATCGAAGTCGAAAGGAGCCTCCGCGTCCTCGACGGCGCCGTGCTCGTCCTCTGCTCGGTGGCCGGAGTTCAGAGCCAGTCCTTCACCGTCGACCGGCAGATGAACCGCTACAAGGTTCCCCGAATCGCCTTCGTCAACAAGTGCGATCGGGTGGGGGCGAACCCCATCCGGGTGCGGGACCAGCTCCGGGAGAAGCTCGCTCACAACCCCGTTCTCCTTCAAATCCCCATCGGCCTCGAGGCGGACTTCAAAGGTGTCATCGACCTGGTACGCATGCGGGCCCTCTATTTCGAAGGAGAGTTCGGCGAGAAGGTCGTCGAGGGCGAGATCCCGGCCGAGCTGAAGGACGAAGCCGCCAGCTACCGCGAGCAGATGCTCGACGCGGTCTCCATGTTCTCGGACGAGCTCATGGAGGCGGTGCTCGAAGACAAGGTCACGGTGGAGATGGTGGATCAGGCGATCCGTCAAGGGACGGTCTCGCGTCAGCTCACGCCGGTGCTCGTGGGCTCCGCCTACAAGAACAAGGGCGTGCAGCCGCTTCTCGACGCGGTCGTCCGCTACCTCCCGAACCCCAAGGACGTCGTCAACGAGGCCATCGACCTCGAGAGCGAGAAGGAGACGGACAGGATTCCGCTCGAGAGCGACCCCGACAAGAACACGGTGGCGCTCGCGTTCAAGCTCGAGGAAGGCCGCTACGGGCAGCTCACCTATCTTCGCATCTATCAGGGAAAGCTCGACCGCGACACGTTCATCACCAACACCCGAACGGAAAAGCAGACCAAGGTCGGACGTCTGGTGCGCATGCACGCGGACGAGATGGAGGACATCGACTCCGCGGGCCCGGGGGACATCGTCGCCATCTTCGGACTCGACTGCCACTCGGGGGACACGTTCACCGACGGCAAGCTGAACGTCGCCATGACGTCGATCCACGTCCCGAACGCGGTCATCTCGCTCTCGGTGAAGCCGGTCGACAACAAGTCCCAGATCAATCTGATGAAGGCCCTTACCCGGTTCACCAAGGAAGACCCCACGTTTCGCGCCGGCGCCGACCCCGAGTCCGGAGAGACCGTCATCCATGGGATGGGGGAGCTCCAGCTCGAAGTCTATATCGAGCGCATGAAGCGCGAATACGGAGTTCAGGTGGAGGTCTCGCCGCCGCAGGTCGCGTACCGGGAGACCATCACCGAGCGCGTCGAGTACGACTACACCCACAAGAAGCAGACGGGAGGCTCCGGCCAGTACGGCCGCGTCGCCGGCTACATCGAGCCGAATCCCGGCGGCGGCTACGAGTTCGTGGACGAGGTCAAAGGCGGCGCCATCCCGCGGCAGTTCATCCCCTCGGTCGAGAAGGGCATGAAGTCCATGATCGACAAGGGCCGCAAGATCGGAGCGCCGGTAGTCGACGTGCGCGTGGTGCTGAACGACGGGAAAAGCCACACCGTCGACTCCTCGGACATCGCCTTTCAAGAGGCGGCGCGCGCCGCCTGGCGCGAGGCCTACGATCGCGGAAAGGCGCGCGTCCTCGAGCCCATCATGCGCGTCGTGGTGGAGGGACCGACGGAGCATGCCGGCGGAGTGTTGACGACCCTCATGCAGAGGCGGGGAGCCATCATCGGGGCGCAGGAGAGCGGCTCCATGACCATCACCGAAGCCGACGTCCCGCTCGCCGAGATGTTCGGCTACTCGACCACCCTCCGCTCGGCCACTCAGGGCAAGGCGGATTTCACCATGGAGTTTTCGCGGTACACCCCCGTACCGGAGTCCCTCGAGGCCGAGCTCGTCGAGAAGGCCGCCGAGAAAGCGAAGGCGAGTTAGAAGTATGCTGAAGACGCAGACGCGCGCGGCGCAATCCAATATCCGGTACTGGCCAGGAGACCGAACCACGATGTTGCGCAAGGAAGTGAACGAGAAGAGCCCGCTGCGGATTCTGGAGAGCTCAACCCGCGGGGGCCTCGGCCCGGGAAAGCTCGGCGTGGTCATGGCCCGCGCCGGCGTGGGGAAGACCGCGTTTCTCGTCCAGATCGGGCTCGACGACGCAATGCGGGAGCGCCCGGTGCTTCACGTCGCTCTCCGGCAGGAGCTCGACCATGTGCGCTCCTGGTACGATGCCCTTTTCGACGATCTCGCGAAGGTGACCGACCTCCAGAATCGGGAGCAGGTTCGAGCGCTGGTGAACAAGAACCGCGTGATCCAGGCTTATCCCGACTCGGTCCTTCCCCACGAGCGTCTCGACGATATCCTCGGGCTCTACGCGGACCGGATCGGTTTCACTCCCAAGGCGATCCTGATCGACGGCTTCGACTGGGAGAGCGGCAAGGTGGTCTCGAGAGCGGCGGAGCTGGGCGCATTCAAGATCACGGCGAAGCGCATCGGCGCCGAGCTGTGGATGTCGGCGCAGACCCATCGCGCCGGCACCGTGGCGCACCCGACCGCGATCATCCCGCCGTGCGACGCCTACTCCGATCTCATCGACGTCGGGATTTTCATAGAGCCCGAGGGAACCGGCGCCACCGTGCGCCTGCTCAAGGACCACGAAAACCCGCGGCCGGCGGAAACCCATCTCCATCTGGACGCCGACACCATGCGGCTCGTTTCCGACGAGCTCTCGTCGATCACCGGGAACCTGCCGGCGGGCTCCTTCACGCTTCTCTCGGGCGGCGCCACCGGCGCCGAAGCGGCGTTCGGGGAAATGGCCGAGCGGCACGGAACCCACGAGGTTACCTATTCGTTCGCCGGGAACGACACCGCCCGCAACCGCGGGTTGGTCGAGCTGTCGGACGATGAGCTCGAGCGAGGGGCGGTCCACGAGAACTACATCCAGTCCCAGCTTCACCGGTCGTTTCCCAAGACTCCGAGGTTTCAGCGTCTGCTGAAGTCGATCTGGCACCAGGTGGCGACGGCGGGGGAGGTCTTCGTCGTGGGAGAAATTCAGCCGGACGGGACCGTCAAGGGCGGCACCGGCTGGGGCGCCGAGCTCGCTCGCCACTTCCAGAAGCCGCTCTACGTCTTCGACCAGGCGCGCAACGCGTGGTTCCAGTGGAAGAACGAGGCCTGGGAGCCCGCGGGCCAGCCGCGGATCCAGCGAACGCGCTTCTGCGGCACCGGGACCCGCCACCTGGAGGAGTCCGGGCGGAAAGCCATCGCGGATCTCTTCGAGCGATCGTTCGGATCGCGCTGAACGAAGGCGTCAGGGGCGGGTCGAGTTCAGCCCCACGAAAGCGCCGCCGTTCTGCTCGCAGAGGGCGCGCATCAGGGTCGCGAAGCGCACTCCGGTGTTCTCTCCCCATTGGTCTTGAGAGAACATCACGGGGAAGCCGATGGCGTGGATCCGCACGCGGCGGTTGCCCTGGGAGTCCTTCTTGTTGATCCGGTCGACCTCCTCCAGGACGTCGTCGATGGAGTCCCCGGTGAACTCGTCGCCGAACACGTAGAGGCTCACCTTCTTGTCGGGCGCGGCGAAGGCGCGAATCGCCGCCTCGATTCCCTCGACGGGGCTGCTGTTGCTGAAAGGCGCCCAGTGGCGCAACCGTTCGAGGATGAGTCTCCGCCGGGCCGGAGTGTCGGGAATCCACTTCCGGGCGTACTGGGAGAACATGTACTGACCCTCGTCGCTCATGACCTGGATGCCCTTGACCTTGGGGTAGACGTCGAGGACCTCCTGCATCTTCTTCAGCATGAGGGGCCAGGCGTAGTTCTGCATGCTGCCCGAGGTATCGATGATGAAAACGATGTATTCGCTGTCGACGGGTACGCCCCCGACGGTCGCGTCCTCGCGCGGTCTCCGATAGTTCCTCTCCTGGAGCCTTTTCATCTCCTCGGAGAGCTCCTGCTGCGCCGCGAGGAGCCGTCCCTCGACGATCTCGTTGACCTCGGAGAGGTCATTCGTCGCCGCGAACTCGCCCTGTATCTCGGACAGGTCGCCGCGGAGCCGGGCGATGAGAGCCTGCTCGTCCGAGAGCTGCTCGACCTTCCCCTTCATCTCTCTCTCGAGGACGTCGGTCTCTCCTTTGATCCGATGGAGCTCCTCCTCGAGCTTCGCCACCAGCCCCGTCAGGTCGACCTCGATCGCCTCGAGGCCGCGGCGCTGGCCGAGCTTGGTGAGCGTCAGGAGCAGAATCATCGCGCCGAAGCCGCAGCAGACGACGTCCAGGAACGAAAGGCTCATGACGGCGAAGTCGCGTCGCTTGAGTCGCGCCATGGTCAGGGCCAATCCGCGGAGGGGCTCACGAAGGCTCCGCCCGTCGCCACCGCGAGCTTCCAGAAGGCGCTCGGGGCCATCGGGTCCCCCTCCATGGGAAAGAGGATGACGTTCATGGGAATCCGCGAGGAGAGATCTCGAGTCGCCTCGTCGAATAGCTTCAGCCGATCTCGCGCGGAGATCGTCGTTCGACTCGGCGAGCGCTTCCCCTGCGTCGGGAGGCCGTCGGTGAGGAGATAGACGTTGTCCGGGGCGGGTCGCATCAGGGAGACGGCTCCGAACGCCTGGAAGAGGTTGGTGCCTCCCGCGGGAACGACTTTCCTCAGGTGCTGGACCGCGCCGTCCAGGACCTCGCGGCTCCCGGCGTCGAGCCACTGTCCGTCGGTCCCGGGCACGATGGGGGTGGCTTTCGTGGAGAAGCCGTAGATCTGAAAGGTCGA
>DAISKN010000260.1:0-8763 GCA_036820975.1 Acidobacteriota bacterium
CCATGTCCGCCCGGGGAATCAACGATCAGGGCTCGGTCTCGAAGTTCCAGCAGTTCCTTTCGATCGCCAGGAAGCACAACCCGGTGAATCTCGGCGATGCCACCAAGGGCGACGTATTCCGGCCTTCGAAGAGCCTGAACCCCCTCGCCCACTGGTTCCGCAAGGACGAGCGCGACCCCGATCGCCTCGTCAAGCACGTGGACCAACCGACGGTGGTCTCCGCGGTCTTCGACAACCGCGAATCCCTCACGAGCTTCCTCAAGGACGTTCGCGAGGCGGACCTTGGACTCTCGATCAACATCAGCTCGCTCACCGATCGCGCGGACGAGCTCGCGCGCGAGGCGGGTATCACCCGCCACAGCGTCGAGTACTCGCTCGGGTTCTTCGGCGCCCTCGACAAGCTTCCCGGCCGGGCTACGCTTTCCCTCGCCACCATGTGCGGCCACGGAATGGTCTCGTTCAATTTCGCGAAGAAGATGATCGACTGGGTCAAGGAGGGCCGCCGAACGCCCGAAGAAGCCTCGACCTACATGGCCCGCTTCTGCACCTGCGGCATCTTCAATACCACAAGGTCCTGCTCCATCCTCAAAGACTGCACCCGCAGCAATCGCGGCTAGTCCGATGGACACCGATTGGATTCGGCGGGCGCCGGAGCTCTCCCCGGAGGCGGCTCCCGCCGGTGAGGTCCTGAGTCCGCCCAAGGCGGCGAGCGACAGGCCCTGGGTGCTGCTTTTGGGCGAGAACGAAGCCGCGCTGGAACGCGCCGCGAGGAGTCTTCTCTCTTTCGGGCTTCCGGTAATTTCGCCTCCGGAGCAGCCTCCGCTACCGATCGCGGTGGAAGAGCTTCCGCCCCCTTCGATTCAGGGCGAGCGGATCCTGTACGCGCCCTCGATCGAGCGCGGCTTCTTCGATACGCCGCTCTCCGCGGCTTCGCCGCTCTACCTTCTGCCGAGACTCGCTTCGATCGCGTCCGAGGGAACGCCTCTCTCGTTCGTCGCGACGGCGCTCGAGGCCGACCTCGGCCGGAGAGCGAGAAACGTCCTCTCCCAGCGGGGCCTCGCGAGCCGGTTCGAGATCCGGCGAGTTCCGGGAGAGCGCAGCGATGACGGGGGCGAGCCCGCTCCCTCGTGGGACGATCTGGAGCGCGCGCTCCGCGCGCGAGGGGAGAGCGCGCTCGGGCACGTCTTCCGGTCGAGCGCGCTCAAGGGGGCCGAGGCGGTCGATGCGCTGAAGCGAGCCGTCGAGCTCGACCCCGACCTTCCCTCCGCCCGGTACGAGCTCGGAAAGGCCCTGATTCAGACCGACGACATCCAGGGCGCGGTGGCGCAGTTTCGAACGACGATCGAGCTTCTTCCCGAGTACGCCTCGGCCTGGGGGAACCTCGGGGCCGCGCTCGGCGAGCTCGAGGATTTCGAGGGCGCGTCGTCCGCCCTCACGCGCGCCGTCGAGCTCGATCCGGAGAACGCCGCGCTTCACTCGAACCTCGGAGCCTCCTACCGCGACCAGGGACGTCTTTCCGAAGCGGAAACCCGCTTTCGCCGCGCGCTCGCGCTCGATCCGGACTTCGTGTTCGGGCATTACAACCTCGCGCACACCTTGTTTCTGGCCGGGCGCTACGCGGAAGCGATCGAAGCCTTCGAGAAGGCCCGGTCCATGGATCGATCCCGATCGACGCGCCAGGCGCTTCTGCTCGCCTGCGCCCGCCTCGCATCCGGAGACATCCGGGGCGCGCACCGCGAGTACCGCGAGGTCTTCGAGCGCCTCGACGGGTCCTCGCGAAAGGACCACCGCGCCGTGGCCGAGTGGGACCTGAAACAGCTGGCGCAAAGAACCGGGGTCACCCCGGAGCTGAAGGAGACCGCCTCGCTCCTGCGGGCGTTGGGCTGATGCTCACGCTGGATCAGGTCCGGCGGCTCAAGGAAGTGCTGCGAGCCACGTCCGCTCCTCTCTCGTTCGAGAGCTTCGCCGATTTCGCGAAGGCGGTCTTGACCCCTCTCATCGATCTCGTCGGCGGCCACGGAGGCAACCTCTTCATCACCGACGTGAAGGCCAACCAGAAGCCGCTCTTTCTCTGGCACACCTACGACCCCGAGCTCGTCGCCGAGTATCAGGAACGGTTCTTCGACGAGTCGCCGGTCCGGCTGATGGTGCCGCGGGGAGTGCGCGTGGGTCAGACCTGCGAGTACGTGGACTACGAGCAATTCCAGAAGACGGAGTTCTACAACGAGTTCCTGGCTCCCCGGCGCATTCATCACATGGCGACGCTCATGGCTCGCCTTCCGGAGCAGGGGCGCAACGAGGGAAGCCTCGGGATTCTGGGTCTTCACAGGAACCCGGCTCAGGAGGCCTTCTCGGCGGAGGAGATCGAGATCCTGGACCTTCTTTATAACCCCGTCGAGGGGGCCCTCCACACGCTCCTCCTTGCAGGAAACGAGAGGCAGAAGCTCGAGGAGGCGTTCCGCTCCCTGCCGGTTTCGGTCCTTGTCCTGAACTGGAAGCTGGAGCGGGTCTATACCAATCCCGCGCTGGACGAGATGCTCGAAGGGGAAGACCTGTCTTCTTCGGAGCTCGCCGGAATTCAGGCCGTTGCCAGGCGGACGCGAGACCTCTACCTGTCGCGAGGCTCGGACGAGCCCGGGAACGCGCCGGAGCCTCTCGAAATCCAGCGCGGTCGAAGGCGATTCCGGCTTCGGGCGACCGTGCTCCCCGAAGGCCTGATGAGCACCCGGCCTCACCTCCTTTGTCTCTTCGAAGAACAGGCCGTTCTCCGGGCAAGGCCGAATCGATCGCAGGTAAAGGAGGTGTTCGGCCTGACGGATAGGGAGACCGAGGTGGTTTTCCACTGTCTGATGGGGCTTTCGAACGCTCAGATCGCCCACGAGATGAAGATCGCCCCGGAGACGGTGAAGCATCATCTGAAGAACGTTTTCGAGAAGACCGGAGTCAGCCGTCGATCCCAGCTCGCGGCGCTTCTACCGGGCCTTTGATCCCCCGAACAGGGGATTGACAAACCCCCGGGAGCCAGCGGGATAATAGCGTCCCCGTGATAAACTGGGGAGCGACCCGGGTTTTCAGCCGAGGAGATTCAAGGAAATGAAAGACGATGTGACTCGCAGGAGCTTTTTGAAGGCCGCGGGCCTGGCCGTGGCGGGCATTACGGGCGCCTCGGTCCTCTCGCGCTCCGCCTGGGCCCAGGAAGAGGAACAGAAGCCCGAAGAGGACAAGAAAGAAGAGCCCAAGCCCCCTGAGAACGACGAGTCGGAGAAGGAAGAGAACTACGACGACCTCTTCGAGGAGAACGAATCCGAGGAAGAAGAGGAGACGCGCGCCTGCCCGCAGTGCGGCGCTCTCATGTACCGGCAGGGGCGAACCTGGACCTGCGAGAACTGCGGCTACAGCTACGTCGAATAGCGCCTTGACTCCCGACCGTCAAGGCGTGGCACCGGCGGTGATCCTGGTGCCGGGCCGAATTTCGTCGTTACCGCGGCGAACCACCATATCGCCTTCCTGAAGGCCGCCGAAAACTTCGATCAGCTCGCCCTGCACTTCTCCACGGCGCACGTCGACCCATTCGGCGACGCCGTCCCGCACCCGCACGACGAACTGCCGTTCGCTCGTTCGCACCACCGCGGACGCCGGAACGAAGAGCGTGGTCGCCCCGCGCGACACGGGCCACTCGACGTCGGCGAACATTCCCGGCGCGAGGGCCCGATCGGGGTTCGCGACATCGAGCTCCACCATCATGCTCCGGGTCTTGGCATCCAGCGAGTTCGCGGGCCGCTGCACGATGCCTTCGAACGTCTGATCGGGGTAAGCGGCCACCTTGAAGCGCGCTCTGGTTCCTCGAGCGATTCCTCCGACGTAGATTTCGGGAACCGGCACCAGCAGGCGCAGCTTCGAAACCTGTTCGATCTTCACCACCGGCAGTCCCGACGGCCCGACGAGGCTTCCCGGATGCGCGTTTCGTTCGGTTACGACGCCCTCGAAGGGCGCTCGGAGCTCCAGGTAGGCCTCCATCTCCTCGACCGCGTCGAGTGCCGCTTGCGCCGCTTTCAGGCCGCCTCCCGCAGCCTCGTGATTCGCCTTCGCCGCCTCGAGGCTCCTCTCCGCGAGCTCCAGGTCGTGGCCGGCGACGACCCCTGGGGTCGCGGCCGCGGCTTTCAATCGATCGTAACTGCTCTCCGCCGCGAACATCCTGGCTTCCGCCTCCGCGACCTGAGACGCCGCAGCCTGGACACGAGCCTGCGCCTCGACCGTCCGCGCCCGGAACTCCGGCGCGACGAGCACCGCCAGTAGCTGGTCTTTCTTGACCCACGAGCCGCGATCCACGTCGATCGACTGGATAAATCCGGAGATCTTCGCGAAGATCGCGACGGACTGGAACGCGATCAGATCGCTCGGCACGGACACCGTCTTGTCCAGGCTCTGAGCGACGACCTTGACGAGCTCCGTCGTCTTGGGGGGGCTGTCCTGCGGCGCGCTAGGCGTCACCGAGCCGAGCGCGAGCGCGATGCTGACGGTCCAAACGCACAGCGTCATGGCGCTCCTCCATAATGCAGACTCGACTCGTCATCCGGATCGAGCGAAAGGGATGCGGTGCCGGCCCGGGTCTGGACCAGCGCGAAGATCGAAGGCAGCACGAACAACGTCGTGATCGTCGCCGCAGCCAGACCGCCGATGACGGCGCGGCCGAGCGGCGCCAACTGCTCGGCGCCGAACGCCACGGGGAGCATTCCGGCGATCATCGCGAACGTCGTCATCAGGATCGGGCGCAGCCTGCCGGTAGCCGCATCGATGGCTGCTCGATCGGCCGACCGTCCTTCGCGCCGGTACTGCTCGGCGAAGGTGGCGAGCAGGATGGCGTTGGCCACGGCCACCCCGATCGCCATGATGGCGCCCATGAAGGATTGCACGTTCAGGGAGCTCCCGGTCAGAAGGAGCCCGAGAGCGACGCCGGCGACGACCGCCGGCACGGTCGCGATGATGATTCCGGCGACGCGCAGGGACTGGAAATAAGCAGCGAGCAGGAGAAAGATGGCGACGATCGCCAGAGCCAGACCGGCCTTCAGGCCGTCCAAGGTCTGCCGCATGGGAGCGAGCTGGCCCCGAACGCTCACCGTCACTCCCGCCGGCGGGTCGCCCACGCGCTCGAGCGCTTCGAGAAGCTCGTCGGATGCGCCGCCCAGGTCGGATCCCGACAGGTTCGCGGTGATGGTAATCATTCGCTGCTGGTTGTAGCGGTTGTACTCCCCGATCGCCGTCCCCTCCGTCACTCTCGCCACGTCTCCGACGAGAGGGCGGGGCGCACCGTTCTGCATGACGGGCACGTTGAGGACGTCCTCGATCGAGTGCATCGCATGCTGCGGGATCTCCACCTGCACCTGGTAGGCGATGCCGCTATTGGGGTCCGCCCAGTAGTTGGGCTGGACGAAGCGACTCGAGGACGTGGCGGAGACGATGGAGCGACCGACGTCCTCCACGGTGACGCCCAACTGTCCCGCCCGCTCGCGATCGACGTCGATCGAAAGCACGGGATAGTCGAGGGCTTGGCGGAATTGCACGTCCCGGAACGCCGCGATCTTCTCCATCTCCGCCTTGATCTTGTCCGCATGGCCCCGGCTCGCCGTCAGGTTCGAGCCCGTCACCGCCACCTCGATCGGGGTCGGCGAACCGAAGCTCATCACCTGGTTCACGAGATCCGCCGCCTCGAAAGAAACCGCCGTCCCCGGCGCTATCCGAGGAAGTCGTTCCCGCAATCGTTCCTTGAGCTCCTCCGTGGAGACGTTCCTCCCGTCCTTCAACGACACCATGAGCACGGCCTCGTGGGGCCCGCTCGTCCATAGATAAATGGTGTTGACGGGATAGCTCGAGGGCTGCGCCCCGACGAATCCGAGGCTCGATGCCACGTTCTCCGGTCCCACTTCCTCCGCGATGGCTTCGAGGACGTTCTGGGCAATTACCTCCGTCCGTTCGACCCGCGTGCCCGTGGGGGCCCGAAGTCGGAGCTGGATCTGGCCGGAGTCGGCGCTCGGAAAGATCTCCGTACCGAGTGCGCCGCCGACGAGGTATACGAAGCCCGCCGAGAGGACCAGGTACAGCGGCAGGAGCATCCTTTTCGCCTCCACGAAAGGGTGGAGAAGCTTTCCATAGGCATCCCGAATTCGATCGAATCGGTCCGAGCCGGCGCCATGATACTCGCCGCCGAACCAGGTGAAGAGGATCGGCACCAGAGTCCGCGCCAGGAGAAAGGACGCCGCCATCGCGAACCCGACGGAGAGTGCGAGGGGCACGAAGAGCGCCCGGCCCACGCCCACCATGAAGAACGAGGGAGTGAACACCGCGAAGATGCAGAGCATCGCGAGCAGCATGGGCACGGTGACCTCGGAGACTCCGTCGAGGACGGCGCGCGCCCGCGTCTTGCCGCGCGCGAAATGGCTGTGAATGTTCTCGATGGCGACGGTCGATTCGTCGACGAGCATCCCGATCGCGAGCGTCAGACCGCCCAGGGTCATGATGTTGATGGTCTGGCCGGAAGCCCAGAGGGCGACCACGGCGCCGAGAAGCGCCAGGGGGATGGCTACGATCACGATGGCCGAGCTCCGGGCGTGGCGCAGAAACAGCATCACCATCAAACCGCTCAATAGAGCGCCGAGAACCCCCTCCAGAGCCAGGGACCGGATGGCGCTCGTCACGTACCCCGATTGGTCGAACGCGAAGTCCACGTGGATATCCTCGGGGATGGAGGCGCGCATTCGAGGGAGCTCCCGGCGCACGCGCGAAACCACGGAGAGCGTCGAGGCGTCGGCGCGTTTGGTCACCGGGATGTAGACGCTGCGCTTGCCGTCGACCAGGGCGTAGCTCGTGAGGATGTCGGAGCTGTCCTCGATATAAGCGACGTCTCGCAGGAAAACGCCCGGACCGGCCCCGATGCGGATCGGGATCTTCGCCAGCTCGCCGACGCGGGGAACCACGGAGTTCACCGGCACCATCCGGGTGAAATCCCCGATGCGGACGTTGCCGGAGGGGGTGATGGTATTGCCTTTCGCCACGGCGCGGACCACCTCCTCAGCGGACATGTGATACGCGCGGAGCCGATCGGGATCGACACGGACCACGACCGTCCGCTGATTCCCGCCGAACGGCGGCGGCGCCGAGACTCCCGGGAGAGTGGCGAACATCGGCCGGATCCGGAAGAGCGCGAGGTCCTGAATCTCACCGAGCGCCCGGGTCTCGCTCGAGAACACCAGATACCCCACGGGCACGCTTCCGCCGTCGAACCTCACGACGAATGGAGGAACCGTTCCCGGGGGCATGAAAGCCCTGGACCGATTCACCTGGGCGACGACTTCCGCCACCGCCTGGCTCATGTTCGTTCCTTCGTGGAAGAAGAGCTTCAAGAGCGTCGCGCCCTGAATCGATTTCGATTCCACGTGTTCGATACCGGTGACATAGAGGAAGTGGTACTCGTAGTAGTTCGCGATGTAACCTTCCATCTGCGCCGGATCCATCCCTCCATAGGGCTGCGCCACGTAGACCACTGGAGTACCCAAATCGGGAAATATGTCGGCCCGCATGCGTCGGATTGCGAGTATCGACGTCAGCGCGATTCCGAGGACCACGATCACCAGGGTGATCGGCCGGCGCATCGCTACCCTTGTCAACCACATGACGACCTCGTTTCCCTGTGCCGAGGACTATTGGAGCTGCGAGAGTACGGGACCGAGGTCGCCTTCGGCGGCGGCGACTCCGAATCGAGCCCTCCAGACTTCGAGCCGTGCTACTGCATCCTCGGTCTCCGCGCGGCGGAGGATGCGCTCGGCTTCGGCCACCTCGAGGACCTCGGCAAGGCCCGCGTCGTAGCGAGCCCGGGCCTGCACCTGAAGCGCCCTGGCTGCGTCGAGCTCGGCGGGTGTGTTCACCGCGATCCGCCGGGCGGCGTCCAGGTGGATGCGGGCGCGCTCGAGATCCGCGGTCACTCGCTGGACGGCGTTCTCGTAGCGCGCGTCCGCTGCCTGCTCCCGGTATTCCTGCACGCCCGTTTCCTGCCGCGCCGCGAAGTCGAGAAGAGGAAACCGCACCGCGAGCCCGATTGCCCAGTTGGTCCTCTCCGGCCAGAGGCCGGCGGATCCCCCCTCGAAGCTTCCATCGACAAGCGCCCCGGTTCCCCTTCCGTAAACCGTCGCGAGGAGGTCGAGCTTCGGACGGAACGCACTGCCGGCGACATCCCGGCGGGCCCGCGCGACGTCGCGTCCGGCCTCTTCGAGCTCGGTGAGGGGGTGCGGCACCGCCTCTCCCGACGGGCCTTCCCCGGCCGCGGGAGTTCTTTCGATGAGCTGCGATCCTTCCACTTCCACGCGCTCTCCGGCGCGACCGAGCCACTCCGCGAGACTCACCCGGGACTGCTCCCGGAGCTCTTCCGCCCGGATGAGCTCGTTGCGCGTTCGCGAAAGCTCCGCGCGCGCGAGCGAGAGGTCCGCGCCGGGGCGAAGCTCGTTCTGGACGAGCACCGAGATGGCCTCGGCGAAGACTTCCATTCGGGCGACTGCCGCGGCCGCGGCCCGCACCGCTGAGTCCGCTGCCACCACGGTGAGAAAGGCATCCATGGCGCCCATCGAGACCTCGAGTTCGGTCACGCGCAGACCGGCTTCGGCGCGGCGCCTCAGCGCCTCCGCTTCGCGAACACCGGCGGCCCGGACTCCGAAATCGAACGCTTCCCAGCGAACGAGAGCCGCGGCGACGCTTCCGAAAGTCCCCTGCGCGGTC
>DAISKN010000261.1:0-8759 GCA_036820975.1 Acidobacteriota bacterium
CCGGGGTCGGCTCTACCAGAGCGGCGCTGTCGTCGTCGAGCACCTGGGTATGCGTCAGCAGGCGCGTCGCCACGATCGGCTTTCCCGCGCGCAGGTAGGAATAGATCTTGAGCGGGGTGTTCGTGCCCGAGGATCTCGGCGAGACCAGGACGTCGGAAATCGCGAGGTAGCGAGGCATCTCCGAGGGAGGGCGCTGTCCGGTGAAGACCACCCGCTCGCCGAGTCCCGAGCGAGCGACCTCACGCTTCGCTTCCTCGACCTGGAGCGACGTTCCTCCCACCATGAGGAGCCGGGCCGACGGCGCTCTCCCGGCCACGATGCGAAAGGCTTCGTAGAGAAGCGGCAGGCCCTGGTAGGCCTCGAAGGTGCCGCTGTAGTGAATCACGAGGGTCCCCTCGAGGCCGAGCTCGCGCCGGATGCGAAGAACCTCGTCGTCCGCAATCTCCTCCCCCGACTCCGCGAGGGGTGAGTTCTCGATGAGAAAGCACGGCTTCTCGCGGTCGATCCCGGAGACCACGTCCTTCAAGTACGGACACACCACGATGACCGCGTCCGAGCCTTTCACCGTCACCCGCTCCGCCCAATCGAAGAGCGCGCGAAGAAGACGGTTGCGGCTGTACTGGAAATTCGAGAGCTGCTCGGGAAGCGACGAGTGCATGTCGTAGACGACGGGGACCGAGAACAGCCGCCCCAGGAGGACTCCCATGAGCCCCGCCTCCTCGTGGCAGTCGAGGAGGTCGTAGCGGCGGGTGAGGAGCCTCCGGAAGGACGACAGGAACACCATCGCGTCGAGCGGAATCTTCGCGAGCGAGGGACCGATGCGCACGCGCCGTACTCCCGGAACCCGCGGCGCGCGCAGGATGCGGAGCCCCGGCATCGAGACGTCCTCCCCGATGGGATAGGTCACCATGTCGACTTCGTGGCCGAGCTCCGTCAGCGCCTTCGCCCGATAGAGCTCGCTGAACGGTGTGCCTCGCGGCTGGAAGAAGGGCTGGGGGGCGATGGTGAGAATGCGCATCGGAACGGCCGGGCTGGCCGGGTCAGATTATAGTCCGCCGCCAGAGACGCGAAGAACCGGCGTTAACTGCTGGAGGCGACGATCAAAGCGGGACATCGGCGTCTGGCAAAACAGCGGCCAGCTTCGGGGAAACTGGTTCTTGGAGGCGCGTGACTCTAGTCTTCGATTGGTGGGCTAACAAGTAGCCAGAATCTCTTCGGAACGCCCTGAATATCTTCGATCCCGAATTCAACGTCGATTGCTTTCAGAATCTCGGCCATGGCGACGAGTACCGCGTCCGATGGCTCCTCCTCCCGGGATGGGTGCAACGCATGGACAAGAATGTGATTCTCGTCAATAGGTTCTAACTCAACGAGGGGAACACATCGCGCCAGCTGCTCCTCACCGTAGGAGGGCCCCAGAGCTGCTAACAGGGATTGAAGTGTGTTGTCGCGAGCAAACCTCTCCGCGTTTTCCAGGGCAGACTGCTCGGTTGCATCACTCGAAACGCGCAGAATCCACCGCCTGAGAATCTTGTTTGGACTGGAGGGAGATTTCAGCGCAGGCGGGATGCTGGTAGAAGCGATCTCAGCTCCCCGTGCATACGTTACGCGCGGCCTTACCATGGCGTAACAGGGCGGTCACCGACTAAAGTCGGCGTAACTGCCTCGATTGTACTACTCGCTGTCTCGAATGAATTGGCGTTCTGGGGCGCAGCAATTGCAGCTCCTAGTGTGTACACCGCTAACACTTCATCCGTGACGATTCCCGTCGTCGCCACGAAAAGTGCCGACCCCAGAACTTCTTCGGGATCACTTCGATCTCCTGAATCATCGATTCGTCGTCTTGCCCCCCTATCATATGCACCCGGCCCCACGGGTGACGGCTGCGGATGCACGCACAGCAACAAATGCAGCATATGCACGTGCTCAGACCTCACATGCCTCCCTTCAGGATTTTCTGCTTCGTTCTGGCGAGCGGATCTCCCGAATCATGTCTCGTCGCCGGACTGCAACACCGTACCGCATCCCTACTTAAACGCGCGCCTAAACGCGAGGAGTTTCACCCGAGTGCGACACTACAATCGTTGCACCATCCGTTTCTTGCAGCGTTTTAATCAATTCCTGCGGCTGACTATCCTCTCTCGCAACGCTTCCGTTCGGAGCCCTGTAACACTTGCGACTCCTCTCACCCCTGAGTTTGGCGCCGTCGTACGTAGTCTGCGAGGAGTCCGTTCAAAATTCTCACATTTTCCTGCTCGCTGGGGTTGGTGTAAATCTCCTCCACGCGATCCATCAAGGCTTGATATTCCCTATCGTTTCTTATCCTGCGTCTGGAAATAATGGACTCAATTTGATGTATTTGTGAATTCTGAGGACGTATCCCAACCGGTGCCAAGGCCATCTCGACGCTACGAGCAGTTCTTCCACCAATCTCGCACGCCCATCCATTGATTTCGGCTGCGATCGAACGCAATCCGCGGACGCGCTTGCTCTGATACTCCTTTTCGACGACTGTCCGGAGTTGATCCGCCAGCTCCTTGATTCGTGGATTCGACCCGCTCTGACTTGAAAGGATCTCCAACGCTTCGAGACAGGCGCCTCGAAACAGCTCCAGTTCTGTCATGGTCGCGTCGCTCCTTTCGCGGAGCGCGACCAAATCGTTGCGCTCGTTGTGACCTTCATAATCGGTCCATGGTGCTTGGCTGCCTTTTCCTACCACCCGGTGTAGGAGCTGAGCTCACCGAACAAGAGGTTCGCATTGCCATGATAGATTGGCCCGACAGGGTTCAGTCTTGAGACGCCACGAATGAAGTTTCCCAAGCTGGGCGACCCGACACCTCCGTAGAAGTCCATTAGCTGCTGCTCTCGTCCTCGAATCGCAAAATAGCCTTGCGAACCGTAAGCGTATACGTCGAGCTTCGGACTACCGTAACCCAGGAGCCTCATGTGATGGGACGAGAACCTGCCCATCATAACGCTCTCCGGTGTTCCCCATCCACTCGCTCTCCCAACGTAAGTCTGCCCAAGGGTTTTAGAGAGCGTATAAGTGAGATAAATCTTCTGTTCCTGCAGAGAGTACGTAGCCAGCGCTGCCGCGGTGACGACTTCCACGACAGGAAACGGTCCATCTGCCGCGCCGGCGGTGATAACAATGGTTCCGGCGCCTGCCATAGAAACGCCGCTTCCGATTTCCGAGTCGCCATCTTCGGTGTCGCCAGTAGTACCGCCAGTTCCTCCGGTGCCTCCAGTTCCAGCGTTCGCGCCGGTACCCGTGCCCGCCACCGTGACACAGCTCTGCGTGTACGCGCAGGCTGGTGTTCCCGGTGGGAGATTGTAGTTGGGCCCGTTGGCGGCCAGCATCTCTCGCTCCGACTGTTTCTCTCGCGCTCTTTCCTCTCCCAAGTCGGATCCGAATGCCTGCATGATCAAGGCCGTCGACGTCCCGTTGTAGTAAAAGAAGGCTCCTTCGGTAGGACGGGCGTTCCCCGTGCACGCGGGATGTGTGGACCCTGGACCGCACACGTTGACAGAGATCGAGTACCTAGGGTTTGGATCAAGCCCCAGTGGGTCCGAAAAGTTTGGAGGACTGTTCCAGGAATAAGAGTATCGGTTCAGACCCTGACCCATTCTGACAATCGGATCTGGAGCCGTGAATCTCCCGATTTCCGGGTCGTAGTATCGAGCATTCAGATAGGCAAGCTCAGTTTCCTCCTCTCGTTCTCCGATCCACCCCTTGGATTCCAAATGGCTGCCCGTGACGTTATGCTGATCTCCGAACGGCTTGTGCTTCTGGCGCCGGACCTCGTTACCTAGTGAATTTGTCACCGCCTGAATCGAGCCCAGATGATCCCGGTGGTGCTTGAAGTACACCAGTCCAACCTTCTTGCCGCCAGCAAGGTATTTGGTAACCGTCCCGTTCGGCGCGATCTCGTAGTCCCCTCCGATGTACTTCGTTGTCTGTCCGCCCGAAGTCTTTTTCAGCCTCTCACCGAGACCGTCGTACGTGAACGCGACGTTTCCGATCGACGAGGGCTTTCCGTCTCCGTTCCACTGGAGCACGGTGCCATTCCGGCTCGTCATCTGGCCGATGGAGTTGTACTGATACGTCCGGGTGCCCGCGCTCGTGACCGCGTGTGGCCTTGCCGTTCCGGGCGTCGGATACGCGTAGCTTCCGATCTGGGAGTTCGACGTGATGTTTCCGATCTCGTTGTAGGAAAAGCTCTGATTGAGGGACGGGGTGTCCGCGTTCGTCGCCGTCAGGAGCCGATTCAGATCGTCGTAGGCATAGGTCCAGCTTTCCATCGATTTCGGACTCGTGACGCTCTGTACCATCCCATCCGGGTAATGGGTGTAGACCAGATTCTGGTGCACCGTCGACGTGCCCTTGACCGTGTTGATGCTTTCGATCCAGCCCCTCGCCGGTGAGTAGTTGTAGGTCGTGACCACGTTGCCGGTGAAGTTCCGCGTCTTGAGCCGCCCCGCGGCGTCGTAGGTCGAGGCGGTGATCGTCCCCGTCTCCGTCACGAGATTTCCGACGGCGTCGTAGGTCCAACTGATGCTCTGGTTGTCCGGGTACGTGGTCGATGAGGGAAGGCCGGCGGTGTTGTAGGTATGGGTGAACTGATAGACCTGAGCGTCCAGGCTTCTTTGGATCCGTGCGGGGCGGCCGAGGTTGTCGTAATCGTCGTACCGATAACCTGCCGCATCCAGCATCGACGTCCGGCGTCCCTTGTTGAAGTAGCCGGTTCGCGGCTCGTCGTAGACGAACATGGTGGTCTCCGCCGAAGGAGTTCCCTGGCGGGTCGTCTTCGTGGTGAGGCGCCCGAGGAGGTCGTAGCCGAGCTCGGTTCTCTCTCCGAGCAGGTTGGTGACCGCGGTCATCTCTCCGGCGCTGTTGTACTCCCGGGTCTCCGTGCCCGAGTCCGGGTCCGAGACCCACGTCGCCTGGCCCAAGGAGTTGACCTGCGTCACCCAGGTGTTTCCGTGGTAATCCTGGGTCGTCTCCGTTCGATTGGCCAGGTTCGTGGTGACGGAAGTCACGATCGGAGTCGTCCCCAGGTACTCGATGACGTAGCGCACCAGCCCGGTTTCGTTTCTGGCTTGTCCCGTGACGTCCCCTTCGGGGTTGGTGACGTACGTCTCCCTCAGACCGTAGCTCTGGGTGACCGTGTTCAGGTCGGGAAGGGTCGTCTTCTTGAGCCGGTCGAGAGCATCGTACTCGTAGGCCGTCACCTGGGCCGTCTCCCCGACGTAGCGGGGAGCGGTCGAGGTGAGAACGCCTCCGCGCTCGTTGAACGTCGCCTCTCCCGAGAGAATCTCCTGGCCCACCGTGGGTCCGCGGCTCTCCCGCTTGTAGCTCCGGCCGAGGCCGTCCATATAGGACCTCGACCACGACACGCCCGACCCGTTCGGGCTCGGGCCCTGTATCTCGACGTACTGCGTTCCCGGCGCTCCGATGTTCTGGTAGAGGCTCTCGGCGAAGCTCCCTAGAGGGCCGTCCGTCCTCTCGTGCCGGCAGAGCTCGTCGTAGGTCGACGTCGTGGTCTGGTTGTTCGGGTCCGTCGACGAAAGCGGCGCCTCGCAGACCGGGTCGAAGCTCGCGGAGCTCACGTGGCCGAGAGCGTTCGTCGAAGACGTCGGGAAGAGGTTGTAGGTCGTATCGTAGACGAGCGTCGTCTCTCCGCCCTTGATGTCCGTCGTCTTGGTGACGTTTCCTTACGGGTCGTACTCGATGCAGGACGCGAGGTTGCACATCGGTACGAACTGGTCGTCGGTGTTCCGCCAGACGCTCGTCTTCGTCAGAAGTCCCTCTACGGGCGACATCGTCTGCTGGGTCGCGTCGTCGTAGAAGAAGCGGCTCTCGGTGAGCTTCGTGCCCGCGGTCCCGATTCCGACGTACGACGCCTGCCTCGCGGTCTTGCCGGTCACGTACGTCGAATCGTTCGGATAGAATTCGGCTATCGAAGTCGTCTCGTCTCCCGAGACGTCGTAGTTTCCCCAGCTCCGGGTTTCGACGGTGTTTCCCCAGCTCCGGGTTTCGACGGTGTTTCCCCAGTTGTCGTAGTCGTACTCCTCGTACCGCCTTTCCCCGTTCGTGCAGGGCCAGCTCGCGCAGCCGGTTACCGTGCCGTCGTAGACATAGCTCCATCTTTCGGATACTTCCGCCCGGTAGGGCTCCGTCGTCCCGTCGCCGTCGACGTCGATGGTGTTCTCCATTCCGTGGAAGATCTTTCCCGATCCGTCCCTCCTTTCCGTCTTCACCACCGCTCCCGCCGAGGCGATCGTCTGGCTGAACCAGGTCTCCGCGTTGGGCGCGAAAGTCTCGGTCGCGAGCTTCGGAAACGTCACCTTGGAGTAGCCGAAGCCCAGGTCCCTGCCTTTCGCCGCATCGAAGAGTCCGTCGGCATAGGTGTAGCTCGTCGTCGACTGCCACCCGCGGCCGTCTTCGACGGTCACCGAGGTCACCGTCTCTCTCACCGGAGGGCCGTTCGTGTTCTCCCAGTCCGAGGAGGGCGTGTAGGCGACGCTCGTCGAGCCTCCAAGGGAGCTCGTGAGCTCCTCGAGTAGGTCCGTTCTTCCCCGAAGGTCTCCGGAAACCGCCACCTTGCTCGTCGTTCCCGAGTGACAGAGCAGGTCGGTCTTCGAGTCGCCGTTGAAGTCTCCGACCTGTTCGTACGACGTGCACCAGCCGCTGTTCCACGTGGCCTGGGCCGTCAGGCCCGCGACGCGGTCCTTCGAGAGCCTCACCCAGGTTTCGTTGCTCCCCGAGAGGTTGTGACAAGAGAAATCCGTTCTTCCGTCTCCGTTGAAGTCCCCGGTTCCAATCTGTTGAGTCGCGCACCAGTTCGGAGCCGCCGTGGTGTCCGTCGAGGTCGTCCAGCCCGTCCAGGCATCGCCTGTCGAAAGCGCGACATACACTCCCTTCACTCGATCCGGGGTGTCCGTTGGCTGCCGGCACCAAAGGTCGCTCTTTCCGTCCCCGTTGAAATCGCCCGCGCCGAAAGTCAGGTTCCCCCCGCACCAGTACTGAAGGTGAGGGAATGTCGTCCCGTAGAAACCATTCCCCTTTGATAGAAGAACTTCCACGAACCCGCTCGACGCGCCCCGGCAGATCGCGTCTCCGTTTCCGTCCCCGTTCACGTCCGGCCCGAACGTGAAGAAAGCGTCTACCGTCCAGCAATAGTTCGCCCACTTACTTTCGCTGAAGCTCGTCCCCGTCGACACTCCCACCCAGATCTCGTCCCCCCACTGCTGGCCCCGGTGGCACCACACGTCCGTCTTTCCGTCCCCGTTCACCTCCGCCGTGCCCCACTGCACCCCTGCCGTGCTGAGCTCGCACCAGTTGCTCGTCGTCGACCACGACGACGGTGGGGAGAACGTCCCGTCCCCGTCGTTCAGCGCCACGTAGGTGTTCCTCGGAATCACCTTGCTCTGGCAGGCGAAGTCGAGAAACCCGTCTCCGTTGAAGTCCCCGATGTCCATCGCCGCGTACGTCAGGTGGCACCAGTCGTTCACCGCAAGCTGCGGAGTCCCGAACGAGCCGTTCGGCTGCGCGAAGGCGATCTTCGTGTCGAAAGCGTTTCCAGGCGCGTCCCAATGGCAGTACAGGTCGCTCAGGCCGTCGCCATCGAAGTCCCCGCTTCCGACCACGGTTCCGGGGAGGCTCTCGTCACAGGCTCCCGTCGCCCATACGCTTCCGTCGGTGAACGAAGCCGCCTGGGTGTCCCCGCGGTAAGTGAACGTCGTCGCGGGAAGGGACGTCCCTCCCGTGACCGTTCCCGAGCCATCCAGCACCACGTCCGTTCCATAGAGCTGGAAGTTCGAGAGCAGGGACCGGCTCGTCGTCGGACTCGTGTCGTAGAGGAGCTTGTACGCCCGCACCGGGCTCGACGAGACTTCGACTTCGATCGTCTTCAGGCGCTCGCTCTGGACGATATTCCCGGGAGAGGTGATCGGGTCCGGGCGGGTTTCGCGGTGGAACGTGATCGCCGCTCCGTTGTACTCGATGCTCGCCGGGTAGCAGGGGTCCGTCGCCGAAGCGCAGCTCCATACGTAGGACACCGTGTTTCCGAGAACGTCCTCGACCGTGCTCAATCCATATCGGAACCTCTTCGTTCCCGTGTAGCCCATGACGGTATAGGTCGACTGCGTGCCGTTTCGCCCCGTCACCGTCCAGGTGTCGTCCTCGTTGTCTATGATCCGCGCGTAGGTTTCGCTCTCGGTGAAGTGCGTCCCTCCCGCATCGCAGCCCGGGCTTCCGCTCGTCCCGCAGGCAACGAGCTTCTGTCCGCGCCACCAATAGGTGTCAGTGGAATCGAAGCGCGGCCACCCGCCGTCCTTGTTTCGTCTCTCGATGAGGTCGATCCCCGAGAGATCCCAGCCCACTCCGGCGAAGCCGTTTCGTCCCGAGGAGTTGTACGTAAGAGAAAGAGACGGCTCGAGGCCTCGGAAGGACGGAACGAGGATTGGAAGGCCGGTCGTGAATCCTCCCGTGTGGCCGCTCACCTCGTAGAACGGAGGGGCCGCGGTGTTCACCCAGCTCACACCGCCGGAGCTCAAGGCCTGGGCTCCTCCTCCCTCTGGGTCGCTCGGCTCCTCGGGCTCCTCCGGATCCTTGGGTTCTTGCTCTTCGACCTTCGGCTCCTGTGCGAACGAGGTCGAATTCCCGAGCGCCGCCGAGACGAGGGCGAGCGTCAGGAAGTTTCTAGGAAGGAAGGAAGGAAGGAAGGAAGGAAGGAAGGAAGGAAGACTTCATGCAC